>JAPKDT010000004.1 GCA_028822475.1 SAR324 cluster bacterium | reverse complement strand
TGGCCAACAGATGGGAATGATCTCGCCTTCGTATTCTGTCTGTGACCATTCGTCCCAGGCCACACGAAGAAATTCTACAAATCCAGCATCATGCAAAGCCAAAACAGGTTCCATTCCAAATTCAGAGGGAGCGCTCACTTCACCAAGATTCTCGCTGTTTACTCTTTCCAAAATGATATCTGCGCGAGAAGGATTTTCATACGGAGGAACAAGTAGGCCACCAAAAAGTTCAGTTTTTGCGTTACGTAGCCGATGTTTTTCTGAATAAATTGTAATCATATCGTTAAACAGTGTATGAATTTATTTTATGTAAAAGTGAACACATTCACTTGGCAAGTCATGCTCAAGAATAGTTTTAACTCTGAAAGAGTTGCTGCGTTGTTAATATTATTCTTACCAAAATGTTTTCCAGTCAGGTTCAGGAGCAATTGCTGTCAGTTCCCTTTCAAATGGGACTTTATCCGGATCAATTTTCTCATCGAGTTCACGTGCATAACGGTGACCCGAATAGACAGCGGCAGCGATTGTAGCCGGAGCCAAAGAGTCTCCGATACGTGTTACACTTTTTATTCCGGCGTCGTCCCAAGAATAACGGACATTTTCCAAAGCTGATTCAAGACCAGAATTAGGCAAACGCGCAGTAACCAAAACTAAAGCATCACATTCCAGAATTTTCACCTCTTTTGTGTAAATGTGAACAGCGTAAGGCTCGCTTTCAGGAATTAATATTTTTCCGGGATGTACAACATGACGTGTTACAATCCGGATTCCTTTTTTTAGTAAATCCGCTTCAATCATTTCCTGTTCCAGAGTATGGACTGTCCATGATGAAACGAGTGCAGCTGGAGTTACAAGCGTCACCTCACAACCATTTTTCTGGCAAAGTTCGGCAAGGACTCCTCCGAGATAAAAATGATCATCATCGTAGATCACAACTTTACCGCTTGGAAGCCTTCCAGCAAAAATGTCATCCGGGGTGTATGTATTGGCCTCCGGAAATTTTTGAGGAATAAGATGGTGACGGCCGACTCCATCATTTCGCCATCTTGAACCTGTCGCCACCACCACATGTTCACTGCCGAATTCCAAAATATCCTCCACTGTCACCTCACTGCCGAGATAGGTTTCTACATTATCCATTTGGCGGATTTGTCCGAGTCGATAATCCAGCACACGACTCCAGGCGGCCAATCCTGGCAAGCGTGACTCCTGTGTAACCCTGCCCCCAAGCTCCTTGTTTTTTTCCGCAAGAGTAACTTGATAACCTCTCCGTCCCAAAGCACGCGCGCATTCCAGTCCTGCAGGTCCGCCTCCGATAATCAGCACACTATCGCTTTTTCCTTTACCGTGAATTTTTTCCGGATGCCAGCCTTTTCTCCATTCTTCACCCATTGTCGGGTTTTGAGTACAACGAATCGGCGACATGGTCATGTCTCCAGAAACGCAAATATTACAACCGATACACTCCCGAATGTCTTCCAAACGATCTTCCGCTATTTTTTTCGGCAAAAATGGATCCGCAATCGAAGGCCGCGCCGCGCCGATTAAGTCCAGCACCCCACGGCGAATTTGCGAAACCATTGCGTCTGGAGATGTGAAACGTCCCACTCCGACAACAGGCTTGCTCGTCAGTTGCTTAAATCCAGTTACAAAAGGTTCCTGATGACCTTCTTCACCAAAACGTGAGGTACGTGAATCAATATCCCAACTGCAAAGTGTCAAATCCCACAAATCTGGAAGTTCGCTGATTTCGTTGAAAAGTTCCAGTATTTCTTCGCGATGAATTCCTTCTTCACCCAGCAGTTCATCCACTCCGATTCTGCAGGCCACAGCGCAGGTATCGCCGACAGCTTCTTTGGTGTCCTCTATAAGTTCAATTAGAAGACGCGCACGATTTTTGAGGCTACCACCGTATTCGTCAGTGCGCTGGTTGTAACGTCTGGAAAGAAAATGCTGCGGCGCTCCCAGGCCGTGTGCTCCATAAACATAGACGATGTCAAATCCGGCCGCTTTGGAACGTAGGGCCGCGTTGCGGTGCCAGCGCCGTAAGTTTGTAATATCGCGCTTAGTCATCGCACGGGCCTGCACAGGTTCATTACTGTTAGTGTAGGTCGGCAGGTCACTTGGTCCGAGCGGTACTTCACGAGAATACAAATTAGGTGCGTGCATTCCGTTGTAAGCCAGTTCGATGCCTGCCAATGAACCGTGCGTATGAACGGCGTTGGTGATTCTGGAAAGTACCGGCAGGTCTTTGTCGTCCCAAATTCTGAGTTCGATGTATGGTGTGATTTCAGAAGTGTGGTGTATTTCCACCTGCTCTGTACAAACAACTCCCCATCCGCCCTCAGCCTTGATCGCCCGCAGTGCCGCCATGGATGTGACGTCACGGTAACCCATCCCGTTGCAGTGTGGAACCTGATAAAAACGATTCGGCGCCACAACAGGGCCTATTTTTAGCGGTTCAAATAAAATTTTGTAACGTTCATCTACTTCCATGTTTAGCCTTAAATACCTAGTTTTAAATGATATTTTCTAGAAATACCGGAAGATATAAATTCAAACAGCAATTCTATAATCAAGAAGATGTGGCTATTGATCCAGCAGTTTCAGTAACACTGTTGTTAAGCCTGTTGGGACTCTTTTTGCTTGCTTCCATTGTATAATCGAAGTTTGACTGAGATTCAACAATGCAGCAAATACGGTCAGGCTCAAATGAGTTTTTTCTCTAATATTTTTCGCTTGAATAAAGTAAATATTGTTTGCACATATTTACTTTATTAGCCCATTTTTTGAACCATTATTTTATAAGTATGTTTATAAGATAATTTTATATAAAACTATGATATATTTCACAAATTATTTTTTGTGAATGAAGCTTCTCAATTTCAAATCCTAATATAAAATGTCCGTTACAAATCACCTGGAACTCCGTAAGATGGAGCTGATTCAGGATTGATGGCGCGGGTTACGTAAGCATCGAGTTGGGGCTGATATTCGTTCCAAATTGTAAACAGTTTGGAAATCGGCTCCTCATCCCAATCCACACGCAAATCCACGACTGGCCATGTGGCCCGATCAGCGACCTGCACTCCGGCAGAACGCACCGGTCCTTCTTCTCCTCCAGCTACAATTCCGGCTTCGAGCGCACTTATCAGTCGTTGCGCAAGATGTCCGGAGCTTTTCTCAAAAGCTGTTACCATCGTTTGTGGAACCTGTTCATCGGCTAAAAGGTTGGCGGCAGCTGCGCACTGCTTTCCTTGTGCGGAGGCGTGTCTTCCCAAAGCTTTTGCTCCAGTATGAATTGCGGAATTTCCAGAGGAATCCATCAGCACGAGCTGCCGCCATTCAATGTAATTAGTTTCCGCGACAATTTGAGAAACTGCGTTCTTCGCAGCGGACGTTCCGGTTGCATTTTCACCTTTTTCCAAAAGGTCGAGCATCCGCTGGCCCAATTCCGGATCGGTGATGTTTTGCGTGAGCGCTGCGCCAACTCTGGAGCGGGTGAAAAGACAACGACTCGCTACGCAAATACTGGATGAAGTAACAGCACCGCCCAGCATTCCTGTTTCAGGACAACGTCCGAGAATGGAAAGTGTCATTTTTCCTCCTCAGGAATCACGGCAATCACATCCACTTCCAGCAGCCATTCCGGCTTTGCTAATCCTGCCACAACCACTCCAGTTGAAACAGGAAACACGCCTTTGAGCCACTTTCCGACTGCACGATAAACCGTTGCTCGATCGGCGCTATCGGTCAGATAAATCGTGATTTTACAGATATGATCGAGGCAGCTTCCTGCTTCTTCCAAAAGTTGTTTAATATTTTTCATCGCCTGTTCGGTTTGAGCTTCAGGATTTCCGGGGCCGATAAGGTTGCCTTCAAAATCGGTTCCGACCTGCCCCCTTAGAAAAAGAATGTTTCCGGCCTTCACAACTTGGCAAAGATCATTATCCAAATCCTGATCCGGATAAGTGTCTTTTGTGTTGAATTTTCGGATACGAGTATGAGTGGTCATTTTGTTTCTCCTGAATTGCCGACTTTCCAGGCTTGCGAATCTTTGCATCCGCTATCAAAGTTTTTCTCTTGTTCAGTCTTTAACTGGCGTTGTGAGCCGTCACGATAGGCGAGGTATTTGTGTTGGATGCCGATGTGGTCGGCAATATGCTTTGCATCGTGCCAGACGCCCCAGATGAACGAAGATCCACGGCGTGACAACCACGGCAGTCCCAAAAAGTAGATGCCGGGCTCACTCGAAACTCCACGCTGGTGCTTTGGTTTATCGTTCGCGTCAAATGCATCGACCTTCAGCCAACTGAAATCGACGGCATACCCGGTGGCCCAGACAATTGCGGTGACACCAGCTTCGGCCAAATTGAGTTCAAGCAGGGGATGGGTCAAGCATTCCGGATCCGGTAAAAAATTACGTGCCTCAGGCTCTTCAGGCAGATCGAGACTGTTGCGGGTAACATAGGCATCGGCCGCATCGAGCAGTGATAGGTAGTTCTCATCACCTTGTGCCAGGTTATCTGCCAGATCTGGAAGAAATGTTGCCACACCATCTTGGAAACTTTTCGTCATTCCGACAAGCGTGATCCCCTGTTGGGCAAGGTTTCTGAAATCGACCGTATGTCCTCCCCGTGTTCCACTGACGGCGATTGTTACATGTTCTCTACCTGCCTTTGGAGCCTCCGCATCCCATTCGCCGAGAACACCCAGCCACCAGCAATAGTCACGGTTGCGATAGGCGCGTGGAGGACGATCATGCGGTCCAACTGAGAGGTAGACCTTCTTGCCTGCACGCTCCAATTCATCCGCGATTTGTACTCCTGATGAACCAGCGCCCACAACCAGGACAGAACCATCTGGCAGTTGCTCCGGATTGCGGTACTTGGCGGAGTGAATCTGAGTCAGCTTATAATCTTGAGGAGCAATCGTCGGGATAACGGAACGTTGGAAAGGTCCGGTTGCGACAACCACGCGCTCGGCCTGGATCACACCTGCGGATGTTTCAACCGTGAACCCCGACCGGTCAGTATTCCGCACCACCTTCTTCACTTCAACCCCGGTACAGATCGGAGCGTTAATCTTCTCGGCATAAGCTTCAAGATAATCCGCCACTTGCTCTTTCGGAACAAATTCATCGGGATCGTGATCAAACTCCAGACCCGGAAAGCGGTCATGCCAAGCCGGACCGTTGGCAACAAGTGAATCCCAACGACACGTGCGCCATGCTTCGGCGATGCGCTTGCTCTCCAGGACAAGGTGCGGAACCCCGTGCGTACTCAGATGCTCACTCATCGCCACCCCGGCCTGTCCTGCCCCGACAACGAGCGTATCGGTTGTTTTTTCAATTATCCCCTCCTGGCGTTTTTGCCCGGCGACTTGATTCAGGTCGGTCATCCCATGCCTCTTTTTATTCTGTTCTGGGTTTCTTCCATTATGTTCATCTGACTACCGTAGCAGAGGCTAAAGAAAAATTTATAACTATCTAGGAAAATATTAGGCCGAGCTCCGGAAGGTAAATCATTGCAAATTGAGTATCCATTGTGAAACCGTTTCCCGGCAAACTCCAGAAAAAGGGTTGAGTTTTACGCTAAGAATATTTTGGAGTTCCTAAAATTTTTCCAAAACGAACAGCAGTGTCTCCCGGCAGTTGTCTGCGGGAAGGCATGATGAGGACGCAGTTTTCATAGGGTGTCTTTAGCGGTTCCTCTCCGTCATAACCTATAATAGTTGCGGCTGCCGGAATAACTTCCAGTCCAACGTATCGTTCAACGAATCGAAAAGAATTTGTTTTGATGGTGTAGGGTCCAGAAACCTCGACAAATTTTTGCTTAACTAGCGGATGTGCTGACAAGTACGGAGCGGCTGTTTCTTCAGAAATTACTCCTGACATACTAAGAAAGCGCCACGCCGCGGCGATCGCCAACTCAGAACTGCTAACTTCCCAATGCTGTCCGCACTCAATCAGCAAAGCATTTTTAGAACTTTTCGGATCTGAAAAACCTTCATAGTCTCTCATCCGCCGTCCCGCTTTGTGTCCGGAATCGCTTACCACCATTTCCGTAATTCCAAACTGCCGGGCAAACTCCCTGCCTTTTGCATGTGGACCGGCTACTATCAAAGGCAGGGTCGTGGTCTGCATCGAATGAATGTCCAGTAGCAGATCTACTGTGTCCAAGATTGGATGCACTTCCCGCGCTCGTCTCAATTCGACGCTGTCTCTGTTTCCTTCCAATACATCTTTAGTCCAGAGTCGGTTGAAGTCTTCATCGATAAAACGTGAAAAGGTAGGATTTTCCGGATCAAAACTCAGGAAAGCGGCCACGTTCATGAAGCCCAAAGTCAGCTTACCTTTAAGTGGTCGCACTTCGTGTTTCAGCAGATGGTCTATTGCGATGGCACCGCTTAACTCATTTCCATGTACGACAGCACTGATCATCACATGAGGACCAGGTTTTCCGGATTCAAATTGATGGACGTATTCTACACCGGTATTGCCCGCACGATAGGCGGAAATGTCCGGAGGATAGATTGAAACAGGATAATTGAGATCGTCTTGAGTCGGCATGAAGTTTATTCAGGATTAGATTAGGGAAACAATATAACATTTCGAAGCTTCAAATCCAACGCAGAAAGAGCGTCGACTAACAAAAGGACTTTGGGATGATGAGTCAGGTGAGTCATCTCCTTACCATCGCGGTTTCATAATTTAGGAAACAACCTGAAAAAATCAAACCAGCAGTTTGCGTAACTCCTCAACTGTGTGAACCGGTATTTGACAAGTTTGATTTTGGCAGACATAAGCTGTCGCACTATCATTCACCATCGTTCGTCCCGCAGCAAGTGGAATTATTTTTTCAGTTTCCGGACTTACCCCGTTTTCCACAAAAGTGACTACTATATTTGGATGATACTCATGACGCACCTCGGCCAGTAAAAGTTCTGTTTCAGCTTCGCCGCGTCTTCCGGAAATAACAACTTCTTTTGCTCCAGAAAGGTTGAAGTGGAGTGCTCCCAGCATTGCGGAAAAACTTGCTCCGGCTTGCTCTAGGTGCTGAGCAAAACTCCGAAAAATACGCTGTGTATCATCATAATACTGAGGAGCAAGGCCATAAGCGCGAAGTCTCAGAAAGGCTTGTGCCAGACTGCTGTTTCCGGAAGGCTCGACTCCATCGTAACCATCAGCATTCCTTGTGAGCAGTACCTCTCCGTCGTTGCCGGTGTCATAATAAGGTCCGTCCTCGTTCCGGAAAAGACGATTGATTTCATTTGATAATTCAGCAGCTTTCCGGAACCATTGCGGATCGTAAGTGGTCTCGTAGAGATCCAGACATGCCACTGCCAGTTGGGCGTGATCACAAAGGTAGGCAGGAAAACGAGCCTCACCATCACGCCAGCGACGCAACAGTCGACCGGAATCATCAAACAAATTATTGAAAATAAAATCCGCTGAGCGTGTAGCTATTTTTTCAAAATCATAATCATTAAAAACACGGGAAGCCCGCGCAAAGGCGGAAATCATCAAGGCATTCCACGAAGTCAAAACTTTGTCATCCAGTAACGGACGTATACGTTTGGAACGAACACCCATTAGTTTTTCTCGTGCAGTACGGAGTTTTATGTTCATTTCTTCAGGTGTAATCCGGAATTGCGCCGCCACGTCTTCATCTGAGCGCGGGCGATTTGGGATGCTACTTTCTTCAAAATTACCATGCTCCGTGATGTCCCAGTAGACGCAGGCCAGTTCACCGCTTTCCGTGCCTAAGATTTCCAGCACTTCTGCTTTAGACCAGACATAAAATTTGCCTTCGACACCTTCACTGTCAGCGTCTTCCGCAGAAAAAAAAGCACCTTCCGGAGAAGTCATGTCACGCTCCACATAAGTCAGAACATCCCGTACCGCGATTTCATAAAGAGGATTTTTTGTGATCTGAAAGGTTTCGATCAAGGCCCAGACAAACAGAGAATTGTCGTAGAGCATTTTTTCGAAATGCGGAACAAGCCATTCATAATCAGTGCTATAACGACTTAGTCCTCCGCCAAGCTGATCATAAATTCCGCCCGCAAACATTTTTTGTAAAGTCTTTTCCACCATTTCCAGAGAACTCGTATTTCCGGTCCGGTGAAAGTAACGCAGCAAAAGCATCAATCCCATACTCGGAGGAAACTTATTTTGAGACTGTTGTTTGAAACCAGCATGCAGTGAATCATAGGTTTCACGAAATTGCGCAACCGTCTGCTCTTCTGCTTCCCAACTCAGTTGAGAAGATCCTGCTGTGACAGGAACAGCTTTTTGCTGTAAATGAGCAGCCAGTTGATCGGCGGTCGAGAATATTTTTTCGCGCTCATTCTTCCATATTAAGGCCAGGTTTTCCAACAGTTCCCTGAAAGATTTTCGTCCATACATGGGTCGCGGCGGGAAATATGTTCCGCCAGTAACTGGTTTGCCTTCAGGAGTTACGAACATATTAAGCGGCCACCCGCCCTGCTGACCTAAAGCGTGAAGCGCGTCCATGTAAATTTTGTCCACATCCGGACGTTCCTCACGATCTACTTTAACCGGCACAAAATGAGCGTTCAGATAGGCTGCTAAATCCGGATCTTCAAAAGATTCACGTTCCATCACATGACACCAGTGACAGGTTGCATAACCAATACTGACCAGTAACAGCTTGTCTTCTACTTTTGCTTTTTTAAATGCTGCTGTTCCCCAGGGAAGCCAGTCAACTGGGTTATGAGCATGCTGTAGTAGGTAAGGACTCTTTTCGTTTACCAGCTTATTAGTAAAGGCGTATGCTGTCATATTGCTTGTATGAAAATGTGTGATTCGTAATGATTCAGTGCTATACTAAGACAAATTATAAATGATGCAATACAAAGTTTTTTGGCTCAGCTAGCTATAAAGAACTTGGCATTCAAAGCAGAATGAAAAAGAAGATAAATACGAGGTTGAGTTTTTTTTACAAATTGTGAAATTAGGTATTGACGAAATTATAAATCAATGTTAAATTAGCGGATTGATTATTCAAATGTTGCTTCAAGAAACAAAGAAGAACGTACCAGAACTATGCCGACATTAAGTCAGTTGGTCCGCAAGGGTCGCAAAAGCAAAATAGTTAAGAGGGACACACCTGCATTGCAGGCATGCCCACAACGCCGTGGTGTATGTGTGAGAGTCTACACTTCAACACCAAAGAAACCTAATTCAGCATTACGCAAAGTTGCGCGGGTACGTTTAACCAATGGAATTGAGGTAACTAGTTATATTCCGGGAATTGGACACAACCTGCAAGAGCATTCGGTTGTGCTGATTCGTGGTGGTAGGATCAAGGATCTGCCGGGCGTACGCTACCATGTAGTACGCGGCGCACTTGACACAGTGGGGGTGAACGAACGCAAGCAGTCCCGCTCCAAATACGGCGTCAAAAAGGATTTGTAAAAAAACGATATGCCCAGACGAAGAGCCCCACAAAAAAGATCGATTTTACCCGACCCTAAGTATAAAGACCTTTTGGTCAGCAAGTTCATTAATTCAATAATGAAGCACGGTAAGAAAAGTATTGCAGAAAATATTTTTTATGGTGCGTTGGATGCAATCACTGAACGCGAATCAGAATTGACAGCCCTGGAAACCTTTAAAGCCGCGATTGAAAACGTGATGCCTTCAGTGGAGGTAAAATCACGACGTGTAGGTGGCTCTACATATCAAGTTCCGATGGAAGTTCGTCACAGCAGAAGTCAGTCACTCGCCATACGCTGGTTGATTGAAAATGCAAATTCCCGCAGTGGCTTGTCTATGCGCGCTAAATTGGCGGACGAATTCATGGATGCGTCAAACAGACGTGGGAGCGCGATGAAAAAGAAAGAAGATACGCATAAGATGGCTGAAGCGAATAAAGCTTTTGCACATTACCGTTGGTAAGGAAACAGGTTTCTGCTGAAACTAATCAGCGCCCAAAATATTAGTCCAAGGTGGCCAAAACAGTCCCGCTTAAGCAGAGGCGTAATATCGGCATCATGGCACACATTGATGCCGGCAAAACAACCACCACCGAACGTATCCTTTATTACACGGGACGCATACATAAGATTGGTGAGGTTAATGATGGTGCCGCAACCATGGACTGGATGGAACAGGAGCAGGAACGCGGAATTACTATTACTTCAGCGGCAACGACCTGTGACTGGGAGACTGATCAGCAGAAATATTCGCTGAACATTATTGATACTCCGGGACATGTGGATTTTACCGCGGAGGTCGAACGCTCACTGCGGGTACTTGATGGCGCAGTAATGGTGCTATGTGCAGTAGCTGGTGTGCAGCCGCAGTCAGAAACAGTTTGGCTGCAGGCAAAACGATACGATGTTCCATGTATTGCTTTTGTCAACAAAATGGATCGCGTAGGTGCAGATTTTGAGAAAGCACTAGTTTCGATTGAGGAACAGCTTTTAGCAAATCCGCTTGCGATACAAATTCCAATTGGCGCGGAAGATCAATTTGAAGGTGTGATCGACCTGGTTTCGATGCAAGAACACCGCTTCAAAGAAGAGGCATATGGATCAGAGTACGAAAGTAGTGATTTAACAAACGGCCTGATGGAACAGGCGCAAGAATGGCGAAGGCAATTGCTGGAGCATCTGTCACTTTACGACGATGACTTACTCGAAAAGATTGTTGAAGAAGACGAGGTAAGTCAGGAAGAGGTCGTCAGGGTTTTACGAAAAGCAACTTTGAGCGGTCAGATAACACCGGTACTGTGCGGCAGTGCTTTTAAGAATAAGGGGGTACAGCAACTATTAGACGCGGTAGTTCATTATCTCCCATCTCCGCTTGATATTCCTCCTGTAGAAGGGGATCATCCGGTAACAAATAATTTGGTCAGCAGAGAGGCTTCTGAGTCAGAACCGCTGTGCGCACTTGCATTCAAAGTCGCGAGCGACCCTTTTGCAGGCCAGATGACCTTTGTTCGTGTTTATGCAGGAACTTTCGAAACAGGGAAGTCAGCATACAATCCACGTAAACGCAAACATCAGCGGATTGGGAACCTGGTTAAACTGCACGCAAATAAGCGTGAAGATGTCACCTCAATCAGCGCAGGAGACATAGGAGCAGTGGTCGGAATGGAGTTGATCACGGGAGATACGCTTTGTCCAAAAGATCATCCGATTGTGTTGGAAAGAACGCAGTTTCCAGAACCGGTAATTGATCAGGCTATTGAGCCAAAAACGAAACCTGACCAGGACAAACTGGAAGATGCACTGCAACGCTTGATGCAGGAAGATCCTTCTTTCCGAAGCAAGGTCGATACAGAAACAGGACAGAACATCATTTCCGGAATGGGCGAGCTCCACTTGGAAATAATGGTAGACCGGCTTCAGCGTGAGTTTAAAGTAGACTGTAAAGCAGGGACACCACGGGTCGCCTACCGAGAAACAATTACAGAAGCTGTTGACTCAGAAACAAAATTTGAGAAGCTACTGGACGGAAAAGAGCAATTTGCAAGTTGCAGAATTAGTCTGGAGCCCTTAAAAGCAGGTGGTGGATTTGAGTTTGTAAACAAAATGTCTACGCATGATTTGCCCGCAAACTTCGCAGAAGCGTTAGAACAGGGAATTCAAGACGGAATGAGCAACGGAGTGCTTGCCGGATTTGCAATGATAGACCTGAAAGTCAGCTTGGTTGCAGCAGAATATTTGGAGGAACTTTCTACGGAAATAGCGTTCTCGATTGCGGGAATGAATGCTCTCCGTTTAGGAGTTCAGAAGGCAAAGCCGACTCTACTTGAGCCTTCAATGAAGATAGAAGTTGTTACACCTGTGTCATTCACAGGTGAGGTAATTGGAGACCTGAACGCTCGACATGGTCGTATACGCGGCATGGAGGAGCAGGGTGGAATTCAGGTTATTTCAGCGGAAGCTCCCTTAGCGGAGATGTTCGGCTACTCCACACGGTTACGTTCGCTTACACAGGGACGAGCAACATTCACCATGCATTTCAGCCACTACTCTACTGTGACTGAAGCAACAAGGAAGGCTCTCACAGGAGAGTCTGCCTGCTCAGGCTGAGCGCAATTTATTAATTAGTCAAAAAACAGGAAAAGGAACAGGAGACGAGATGGCAAGAGAAAAATTTGAGCGCTCAAAACCACATGTAAACGTAGGCACAATTGGCCACGTTGACCACGGTAAAACAACTTTGACAGCAGCAATCACAAAAGTCCTGAGCTTGGACGGATTAGCTGAAGCAAAAGGCTTTGACGAAATTGACGGTGCTCCGGAAGAAAGAGAACGTGGTATCACTATTGCGACCTCACACATTGAATATCAGACAGACAAGCGTCACTACGCACATGTTGATTGCCCGGGTCACGCAGATTATGTAAAAAATATGATTACCGGTGCCGCCCAGATGGACGGTGGGATACTTGTAGTGTCAGCAGCAGACGGACCGATGCCTCAGACACGTGAACATATTTTGCTTGCACGGCAGGTCAATGTCCCGCATCTGGTTGTATTCCTAAATAAAGTTGACCAGGTGGATGATGAGGAATTACTTGAGCTGGTTGAAATGGAAATTCGTGAACTGCTCGATTCTTACGATTTCCCCGGAGACGACACACCTATTATAAAGGGATCTGCTCTAGCGGTTATGGATTGCACATCAACAGATTCAGGTGACCCGGCTTATGCACCTATCAAAGAGTTGATGGATGCGGTTGATAGTTTCATTCCTGAACCTACACGTGATCTTGACAAAGACTTATTGATGTCTGTTGAGGACGTATTTACAATTTCAGGACGCGGAACAGTTGCTACCGGCCAAATTGAACGCGGGATTGTAAAAGTCGGTGAGACAATTGAGGTTATAGGACTCCGTGACACCCAATCGACTATCGTTACCGGTGTGGAAATGTTCCGCAAATCACTTGACCAGGGTCAAGCCGGAGACAATGTTGGAATCCTGCTGAGAGGACTCAAACGTGAAGATCTTGAGCGTGGGCAAGTTATTTGTAAGCCTGGATCAATTACTCCTCACACCAAGTTCAAAGCTCAGGTTTATGTCCTTGATAAGGATGAAGGCGGAAGACACACTCCGTTTTTCACCAATTATCGCCCGCAGTTTTATTTCCGTACAACTGACGTAACCGGAGTGGTTACATTAGCAGACGGAGTTGAAATGGTGATGCCTGGTGACAATGTGGAAGTCACAGTTGAGTTGATCAGCCCTATTGCAATGGAAAAAGAAGTACGTTTTGCGATTCGCGAAGGCGGCCGAACAATAGGTTCCGGTGTCGTATCTGAAGTTATTGAATAAAAAAATGGCGGTTTAAATGGAACAAAAAATAAAAGTTCGTTTTAAAGGATACGACGATAAATTACTCGACAAAACAATCAGCGAAATTGTTCACACTGTTAAGAGGACAGGCGCTGAAATCGTCGGACCGATACCACTTCCTACAAGGAAGAACAGTTTTACCGTTTTGCGTTCTCCACACGTGGATAAAAAGTCGAGAGAACAGTTTGAAATACGTACTCACAAAAGACTACTCTATATTTTGGAAACAACTCCGCAGACAATGGACGCTTTAATGCGCCTTGATATTTCTGCCGGGGTTGACATCGCCATCAAGCAAGAAGGATAAAGCCTTTAAGAGGAAATTATAATCATGGCAAAATTAAAAACATTTGATACAGGCAATAAAGCTGCAGGTGAGATCGAAATTGATAATTCAATTTTAGAAACACCTTACCACCGGATAGCTGTTTCAGAAGTGGTTCGTCAGTTTTTAGCCGCAAATCAACAAGGAACGCACGCAACCAAAAACCGCTCTGCAGTTGCATACAGCACACGCAAATTGTACCGACAAAAAGGTACAGGCAGCGCGCGAGCAGGTAGTGCAAAATCACCAATTCGTCGTCACGGTGGAACAATTTTTGGCCCGCAGCCACGCAGCCACGCATTTAGGTTGAATAAAAAAACCCGGCGTCTCGCAACACGTTCCGTTTTCGCGGAAAAAGTTCGTCAAGACGGTGTGCTGATTCTGGACAGTCTTGAGCTGGCCGATAATAAAACTAAGAATCTGAAAGCACTGCTGGGTAAACTAAAACTTCCGGATAAAGTCCTGATTGTTACAGATGAAATATCTGACAACCTGCGGCTTGCTTCAAGAAATATTCCGGATGTGCATGTACTTAGTTACCGTAGTCTAAGTGTTTATGAAATGATGAAACACAATAAAGTGATCTTCCTCAAAGACGCCCTTGAGGCATATAAGGAAAGGTTGAGCTGATGAATATTTATGATGTGCTCAGAGCACCAAGAATGTCTGAAAAGACTTTGTCTCTGAAAGAAGAAGTGAACCAGTTCGCTTTTGAGGTTGACCCTAGAGCTAATAAAATACAGATTAAAGAAAGCGTTGAAAAATCATTCAAAGTTTCGGTGCTGAAAGTAAGAACAATGAATGTCCGAGGCAAGAAGAAGCGCTTAGGACGAACTGAGGGACGCAAGTCCAGTTGGAAAAAAGCCTTAGTCACTCTTAAAGCTGGAGAGTCCATTGAATATTTTGAAGGTGCTTAAACTAAACTTATAGAATTATGGGAATAAAGTTCCACAAACCGACCTCGCCAGGACGACGGGGAATGAGTGGTTTCGTTTTTGAAGAAATCACAACTTCCACACCTGAGAAAAGTCTGCTGGCGCCGTTACATAAAAAAGGCGGTCGTAATAATAATGGGCGTATCACTGTCAGACATCATGGTGGAGGACACAAAAGACGCTATAGAATTATCGATTTTACTCGCAACAAAGTAGAGGTTCCTGCAAAAGTAGCTAGTGTTGAGTATGATCCGAACCGTAGTGCAAGAATAAGTTTACTGCATTATGTCGATGGTGAAAAACGTTATATCCTAACACCTGCAGGTTTAAAGGTAGGAGATGTTATTCTCTCAAGAGAAAATGCCGATATCAAACCAGGAAATGCTCTACCTTTGAAAAATATTCCAGTGGGAACTCTACTTCACTGTATTGAGCTTCGCCCAGGAAAAGGTGCACAGTTAGGACGTAGCGCAGGTGCAGCTATTCAGTTGATGGCGAAAGCAGACGACTATGCACAGCTAAAACTTCGCTCTGGCGAAATCAGAAAAGTAAGAATCGAGTGCATGGCTACAGTTGGAACTGTCGGCAATGCAGAGCACATGAATATTAATAAAGGAAAAGCAGGCCGTAATCGCTGGTTGGGCCGAAGACCTACAGTACGTGGTGTTGTCATGAACCCGGTTGATCATCCGCATGGAGGTGGAGAGGGTAAGACATCAGGAGGTCGACATCCTGTCACTCCTTGGGGTAAACCCACAAAAGGAGCCAAGACCAGAAAACGTAAAGATACTGACAAATATATTTTGAAGAGGAAATAAACTGTGCCAAGATCGTTGAAAAAAGGGCCCTTCGTTGATGGCCATCTGGAGAAAAAAGTCACTGCTGCAAAAGCAAGCAATGATCGACGTCTGATTAAAACATGGTCAAGACGTTCGGTTATTTTACCTGATTTTATTGGTACAAACATCGCCGTACATAATGGCAACAAATTTATACCTGTTTTTATTACAGAAGATATGGTCGGTTATAAATTAGGTGAATTCGCGCCTACCCGAACGTTTCGGGGACATGTAGGTAAAAACGATAAAAGAGCAAAACGCTAATGACTGCCCAAGCAACAGCAAGGAACTTAAGAGTGGCGCCAAGAAAAGCACGTTTGGTTGTCGATTTGATCAGGGGTATGAATGTGGTTCGGGCTATGGCTCAATTGAGCACATTACGTAACAGAGCTGCCGCACCTGTAATGAAAGTCTTGCAGTCTGCAATTGCAAACGCAGACAGACACGATCCTGAAGCAGAAGTAGATAACTTCAGAGTTATCACTGCATACGTAGATGAGGCACGTGCGCTCAAACGTTTTCGACCTAGAGCAATGGGTCGTGCATCAGGTATTAAAAAACGCTCCAGCCACATCACGCTGGAAATCGGAGAATAAAGTCTTAATCATTAAATTTCTTTTGTTATCAAAAGTAATTCACGTTTTTCAAGGTAAATTGTGGGACAAAAAGTAAATCCAATCGGTTTGAGACTTGGTATTTCCAAGACATGGAACTCCAAGTGGTTTGCAGAAAAAGATTATGCAAGTCAACTGAAACAGGATTTGGATATTCAAAAGTTTGTAAAAGCTCGTCTCAAGCATGCGGCAATTTCGAAAATCGAAGTCGAGCGCACAGCCAAAAAAACTAAAGTAAATATTTTTTCAGCGCGCCCCGGAATAATCATCGGTAGAAAAGGTGATGAAGTTGAGCGGCTAAAGCAAGAGCTCAGTAAACGTACCCCGCATGATGTGGTAATAAACATTAAGGAAATTAAGCGTGCGGAAATTGATGCGACCTTGATCGCGGAAAACATCGCCAGTCAGCTTGAACGTAGAATTGCCTACAGACGCGCAGTCAAACGTTCAATACAAGCAGCAATGCGGATGAATATCGCAGGCTGTAAAGTCATGGTCGGCGGTCGCTTGAACGGAGCTGAGATCGCTCGTTCAGAGTGGGTCCGTGAAGGACAGGTGAGACTGCATACTTTACGCGTTGATATTGATTACGGTGTCGCTGAAGCAAACACAACCTATGGCATTATTGGAGTTAAGGTCTGGGTTTATCGTGGGGAGGATTATGGAAAATCCCGCGGAAGACGATCATAGAGATTAGAGAGTTATAGCCATGTTAATGCCAAAAAAGACAAAGTTTCGAAAACAGATGCGCGGTAGAATGAAAGGAGACGCGCATACTGGGAATAAAATTAGTTTTGGCTCTATAGGCCTGCAAGCAATTGGTCGTGGATACCTTACAACACGACAGATTGAAGCAGCTCGGCGAGTCATTACAAGAACATTAAAACGTGGTGGAAAAACTTGGATTAGAGTATTTCCGGATAAACCAGTAACCAAGCGACCTGCGGAAACCCGAATGGGTAAAGGAAAAGGTGCGGTTGATACATGGGTGGCAAAAATACATCCAGGACGTGTTCTTTACGAAATCGATGGTGTACCTGAAGTAGTTGCTTATGAAGCATTACGTTTGGCTGCATACAAAATATCCATTAAAACAAAAATTATCAAAAGAGCTGCTGTATTATGAAGGCTTCTGAATTACGAGCTCTGCCAGTCAATGAACTGGAAGCAAAAATGATAGACCTTAAAGAAGAATACCTGCGATTACGCTGTGGGCATGTATCACGGCAGTTAGCGGATGTTATTATGATCAAAAAAACACGACGTAATATAGCCCGCTTGAATACAGTGTTGACTGAAATACAGGCACAACAATCACAAGTGGAAGGCTAAAATGAGCAAACTGAAGTTGCAGAGTGGAGTTGTTGTCAGTGATAATATGGACAAGTCCATTGTCGTTAAGGTTGAGCGTAAGGTTAAACACCCTATTTACAAAAAGACCATCAAACGTTCAAAGAAATTCGTTACTCATGATGAGAATAACGAATGCAAGATTGGTGATTTAGTAGAAATTGCCGAGTGCAGACCCTTGAGCAAACGTAAGCGTTTCAGATTATATAAACGGGCACAATGATACAAACACAAAGTATTCTGGGAGTTGCTGATAACTCCGGAGCAAAAAGACTGATGTGCATCAAGGTTCTTGGAGGATCAAAGAGACGATATGCACGGGTAGGAGATGTCATTGTTGCATCTATCAAGGATTGTCTTCCTCATTCTAAGGTAAAATCAGGTGATGTAGTCAGGGCTGTAGTAGTCCGTACAAAAAAAGAATTTCGTCGTACAGACGGCAGTTACATTAAATTTGATGAAAACTCTGCTGTAGTAATTGACGCTAAACGTGAGCCGGTGGGAACACGAATATTCGGTCCGGTAGCAAGAGAGCTCCGAGTTGGAAAATTCATGCGTATCCTCTCACTCGCCCCGGAAGTATTGTAAAGTTTAGAAATGAAAACTAACCAGCGAAAAAAAAGAAGACCTACTATTCGACGTGAAGACACTGTGATGGTTATTTCCGGGAAAGAAAAAGGACGTACCGGGCGTGTAATAACTGTTGATTGGAAACGTGAACGTTTACTGATTGAAGGTGTGAACATGGTAACTCGACATACTAAGCCAAACACTGCGAATCAACAGGGTGGTTTGGTAAAAACTGAAGCGCCTGTTCATTATTCCAACGTTCAGCTTTTTAACCCAACTCTGAACAGAGGTGTGCGTGTGAAAATACAAACTAGCGATGCAGGTGTGAAAAATCGGGTCTGTGTAAAATCAGGAGAGGTACTAGGATAATGGCAAATAGTCACTTGTTGCAGACCTACAAATCAGAGGTCGTGCCACAGCTTCAAAAGAAGTTTAATTACAAAAACACACATCAAATTCCAGCGATCAGGAAAGTCACCATAAATATAGGCCTAGGTGAAGCAGTGCAGAATCCTAAAGTGGTCGAAGCAGCAAGCAAACAGTTGACTTTGATTGCCGGACAGAAACCTGTGATTACACGGGCAAAAAAGTCTATTGCTGGATTCAAGCTTCGTGAAGGCATGCCGATCGGTTGCATGGTTACTTTGCGGAATCAGCAAATGTGGAATTTTCTTGATAAGTTACTACACGTCGCGATGCCACGTATTCGTGACTTTCGGGGGATATCACCGAAAGCATTTGACGGATTGGGAAATTATACTATAGGTATTAAGGAACAGTTGATTTTTCCCGAAATTGAATTTGATGACGTGGATCATGTCCGTGGAATGAATATTTCTATCGTGACCTCTGCTCCTAATGATGAAGAGAGTTTTGCAATGTTGCAGGACTTAGGATTTCCTTTTAGAAAATAGATCTGATGGCTAAAAAATCAATGATCGCCAAAAGCGAGCGTACTCAAAAATTCAAAGTGCGCCAATACAACAGATGTGGATATTGCGGACGACCTCGTGGTTATTTGAGAAAGTTCGGTATGTGCAGGATTTGTTTTCGCAAAAACGCTAACTTCGGACTTCTTCCCGGAGTTACAAAGGCCAGTTGGTAATAATTAAAAAAGATTCTCAATAAAGTTATGTTATGTCAATGAGTGACCCAGTTGCGGATTTATTAACACGCATCCGCAATGCGAATATGAGGAATAAAGATAGTCTGGAACTTTTATCTTCCATATTGAAACTAAACATCGTCAAAGTTTTGAAAGATGAAGGTTTCATTACAAACTGGGAGCTGGATGAAAAAGGCAAATTTCCACAGCTCCGTATTTGGTTAAAGTATGTGGATGAAATACCGGTAATTCGTGAAATTAAACGGATCAGCAAACCGGGATTACGTCTCTACACAAAAGGTAAAGATTGCAAACCTGTTTTAAATGGACAGGGAATTTCGATCCTTTCAACTTCAAAAGGGATTATGAGCGATCGACAATGCCGAAACGATAATATCGGCGGTGAAGTGCTTTGCACTGTCTGCTAGTCTGGATTCAAAGAGAATAAAGTATGTCAAGAATTGCTAAAAGACCAATCAAAGTAACTCAGGGAGTTGAGGTTTCCTTTAAGGAACGTCAGCTTTCAGTGAAGGGGCCTAAAGGAGAATTACAACTAACTGCTCATCCGGCCATCGAATTGAAAATCGATGAAGAGAATATTTATGTCAGTCCTGCTGACCTGAATGGACCGATGTCACCTATGCTTGGGACAACCTGGGCTTTAATCACGAATATGATTCATGGTGTTTGTCAGGGGTTTCAAAAACAGTTAAACCTTGTCGGTGTGGGCTATAAAGCGGCAGTCAGTCAAAAAATTATAGAGTTAAATTTAGGTTTTTCACATTCTATAAAATATACACTACCAGAAGGTATAAAAGCAACAGTTAACGCTAATACCAAGATTATGCTTGAGAGTTCGGACAAACAACTTTTGGGGCAGGTAAGTGCAGAGATACAAAAATTCAGACCGCCCGAACCTTACAAAGGTAAAGGTATTTTATTTGAAGGTGAACAAATTAAGCGTAAAGCCGGAAAAAGCGGTAAAACATAATATTTAAGTCATAGTTTAACATGGAAAATGCGGCAAAACGTCTGAAGGGAAGACTTACCAGACACAGACGCCTGAGAAAAAAAATTTCGGGGACAGGAATTCGCCCACGACTAGCAGTATTCAGATCTTCATTGCACATTTATGTGCAGGCAGTTGATGATACTGCAGGGACAACAATTGCTTCTTCTTCAACAGCAGTTATCAAGAAGTCGCTGAAAAAGACCTATACAGGAAACAAAGATGCTGCTAAAGCAGTTGGTGCTGACGTAGCAAAGAAACTTTTAGAGAAATCAATTTCATCAGTTGTCTTTGACCGCGGTGGTTTTGTTTATCATGGACGTGTACAGGCCTTAGCAGATGGTGCTAGGGAAGCTGGCTTAAAGTTCTGAAAACCGGTAAAGCTGAAAAAATGGTAAAATAGTGGCAGAAAAACATTCAGAAAAAAACGAATTAATCGAAAAAGTGATCAGAGTAAACCGTGTAGCCAAAGTGGTGAAAGGTGGTCGTCGTTTTAGCTTTAGTGCCTTGATTGTTGTCGGTGACGGCCGCGGTAAGGTTGGCCTAGGTCTTGGAAAGGCTGGCGAAGTTGTGGAAGCAATTCGTAAAGGAGTGGAACAGGCTTCGGCGAGTATGAAAAAAATTACTGTGGAAGGCACTTCAATTCCACATCTGGCAATTGGTAGATTTGGTGCCGGCAAGGTTATAATGAAGCCTGCGGAAAAAGGTCATGGAATCATTGCCGCTGGTGCAGTTAGAGCAGTCATGGAAGCTGCGGGTATTATGGACATCAGCGTAAAATGTTTAGGTTCAAGGAACCCAAACAACTTGGTACGTTCAACTCTTGAGGGTTTGTATAATCTTAGAAGTACCGAATGGATTGCACGTGCAAGAGGTAAAGACATCGAATATTTAAACCAGCAGTAAACATGAGCAAGAAAATAAAAGTAACACAGATTCGAAGTCGAATAGGTGCTAAAAAAAATCAAATAGCCTGTCTGAGTGGATTAGGATTAAGAAAAATAAACAGTTCTACGGTCCTTGATAATACTCCGGAAGTACGAGGCATGATACGAAAAGTAAATCATCTTGTCCGGATTGAGACAGCAGTTTAAATTACAACGGTATAACTATGTATCTTCACGATCTTGAATCAACTAAATACAAGCCACGTAAACGGGTAGGCAGAGGTCCTGGAAGCGGGAGTGGAAAGAATTGTGGCCGCGGACAAAACGGTGCAAAATCTCGTTCTGGTTACAAACAGAAAAGAGGCTTCGAAGGTGGACAAACACCACTTAAGCGAAGACTGCCTAAGTTTGGCTTTACAAGTCCAAACAAAGTATATGCTCAACTGATTAATCTGCAAAACCTTGAAGACGCGGACAGCGTAACAGCAGGAAGCAACCTTGATAAAAACAAACTGAAAGAATTAGGTTTTATCAAAAAAGCAGATAAGCCGGTAAAACTCTTAGGCAACGGTAGTATAAGCAAAAAAATAACTATTGAAGTAGACATGGTTAGTGTTAGTGCTGCGGAAGCAGTTACAAAGGCTGGTGGAGAAGTAGTTTCGATAGGTTCAGGACGTCTTTGATGTTAAACGTTATTCAGAATATTTTTCGGATTGAAGAACTAAGACAACGCATCTTCTTCACACTTTTCATGCTTTTCATTTTCCGTCTAGGTGCACACATTCCGACACCTGGAATAGACGGAGCAGCATTGACGGCATTTTTTGAAGCACAACAAGGTTCAATTTTACGTTTCTTCGATATGTTCACCGGAGGAGCACTGTCACGCTTAACTGTTTTCGCCCTGGGTGTGATGCCTTATATCAGTGCTTCAATTATTATTCAATTATTGACTGCAGTATTTCCATACCTCGAAAGATTATCGAAAGAGGGAGATGCGGGTCGTAAAAAGATCACAAGTTATACCAGATACGGTACAATAGTTCTTAGCATTGTGCAGGGTTTTGCTATTGCGGTAGGGCTAGAAAGCATGGCTGCTCCAAGTGGACAACCAATCGTAATTTCAAACTTTGACCCTTGGGCATTTAGAGCACTGACTGTCATTACCTTGACCGCAGGGACAGCTTTTTTGATGTGGGTTGGTGAGCAGATAAGTGAACGTGGAATTGGGAACGGTATTTCGCTATTGATTTTTGCTGGAATTGTAGTCGGCATTCCTGGTGCGATTATTAATTCAATACGTCTGGTTCAGGATAATGTTTTGTCACCGCTGGTACTGGCGATTGTCGGTATATTGATGATAGTGGTCATTTTCTTGGTTATTTTTGCTGAAACGGCGTACAGAAAGATTCCTGTACAATATGCAAAACGGATGCAGGGGAATAAAATGTTCGGAGGTCAGTCATCACATCTCCCTTTGAAAATTAACACAGCGGGTGTAATACCACCTATTTTCGCATCATCAATACTTGCTTTTCCAGCGACTATCACAGGGTTTATTGCAGTCCCGTGGGTCCAGGCAGTTGGAAGTCAGCTACTACCGGGTAGGATGTTATATAATTTTATGTTTGCCCTGATGATTTTTTTCTTTGCCTTCTTCTACACGGCTATTACATTTAATCCGGTTAAGATTGCAGAAGAAATGAAGAAACACGGTGGATATATTCCGGGTATACGTCCCGGTAAGAAAACGGCAGAATATGTGAATTTAGTACTTTCACGCTTAACTTTTGGTGGGGCAACTTATTTGGCCGTTGTCTGTCTTTTCCCGTATATCCTCTTTGACCTTTTTGACATCCCTTTCTACTTTGGAGGGACAGCACTTTTAATTGTGGTTGGAGTTGGGTTAGACTTGGTTAATCAAATAGAAGCCTTCTTGTTAAATCAGAACTATGACGGCTTTATGAAAAAAACAAAACGACGCCAGTTAAAATCAGGTGCGTTGCGGTTATGAAGCGAACCACAAAAATAAAATAAAATGAAAGTACGTTCTTCTGTAAAAAAGATCTGCGATAAGTGCAGAATTATTAAAAGAAAAGGGGTCTTGCGGGTAATCTGTGAGAATCCAAAACATAAACAGCGTCAAGGATAAGAAGGATCTGGATGGCAAGAATTTCCGGTATTGACTTACCAAATACTAAAAGAGTTGAAATTGGACTAACCTACATCTATGGTGTAGGCAGAAAAATTTCTAACGATATTTTAGGCAAAGCGAAGATTGATAAGAATCTGCGAGTACGTGATCTGAATGACGATCAGGTAAACCAGATCCGTACAATAATCGAAAAAGAATACCAGGTTGAAGGTGATCTTAGACGAGACATAAGTTTGAATATCAAGCGTCTCATGGATTTAGGGAACTACCGTGGATTACGGCATCGTAAACATATGCCGGTCAGAGGGCAACGGACTAAGACCAATGCAAGGACAAGAAAAGGACCGCGAGGATTAGCAGTCAGCAAGAAAAAATAATTCATCATAAACACTGAAAAGAGCCTTATCTGATGGCACAGGCAAAAAAGAAAAAAGAAAAAAGAATTGTTGAAACGGGCCGAGTTTATATAAAGGCAACTTTTAACAACACAATCGTGACAATTACTGATACTCAGGGCAACGTAATCGGTTGGTCGAGTACAGGCGCTCACGGATTTAAAGGGTCTCGCAAAAGCACACCGTTTGCGGCAAGAGTCGCTGCAGATGATGCTCTCAAAAAGGCAGTAGACAGTGGCATGAAAAGTGTCGATGTTTTTGTCAAAGGACCGGGTTCGGGACGTGAATCAGCACTTCGTGCAATCTCAGCACTTGAAGACATGCGTATCACGTCAATCAACGATATTACACCGGTTCCTCATAACGGATGCCGACCTCCAAAGCAGCGTCGAATCTGAAAAAATGTCATAATTTACAAAACTGTGTGGAGGATAACTTCTCCTCAGCAGTTTTGTTTTTTAGGTTAAAATAACCAGAAAACTATACTGGAATGCAGATGTCTGAAATAAATGAAACAATAGAAACAGCAGATACGGATGCAGAAATTGCCGTACCGGATGAGAATATGTCCGCTGACACAAACTTGGATACAGGAACTGAAGAAGGTGTTACTGAAGAAAACCCCTTCTTTGCGAAAAACTGGATGACAATTGCAAAACCGACTAAACTGCAGTTTGAGCCGGACAGCTTAAAAGCTGATTATGGAAAGTTTACAATTGATCCTTTGGAACCTGGATTTGGAATGACGATTGGGCATTCTTTAAGACGTGTTCTTCTATCTTCGATTCGTGGATCAGCTGTATTTGCCGTGCAAATTGACGGTGTAACTCATGAATTCAGCAACATCCCAGGTATTGTTGAGGACATGGTTCAAGTTATCCTCAATATCAAGGAACTACAAATTGAACAATTTGTTGATGAAATTGTTGAACTGGAACTCATCGGAGAAGGACCCTGCGTTATAAAAGCAGGCGACATTTCAACTTTTGGTAAAGCCGAAATATTGAATCCTGATTTGATTTTGGCAACTTTACAAAAAGGTGCCACTGTCAGCATGACGATGTATTCACGTTTCAACAAAGGTTATGTAACGTCAGAAGAGAATCAACAACAAGATTTACCAGTAGGTACAATCTATCTTGATTCAAATCATTCACCTGTTACACGGATCAACTATGAAATTGAAAATTCACGTGTTGACAAAAAGACCGACTATGACCGCTTAAATTTTGAATTGTGGACAAATGGTTCAGTAAAACCTTCAGACAGTTTGGCCTATGCAGCAAAAATTATTAAAGAGCACATGGACGTTTTTATTAACTTTGATGAAAGCAAAATAAAGGACGAAGTTGTAGTTGAAGTAGAAGATGAACCTTTGAATGAAAACTTATACCGTAGTGTAAGCGAACTTGAATTATCAGTACGTTCCATCAACTGCCTGCAGAACGCCAAAATCGAAACCATTGGCGATCTTGTCCAGAAGAGTGAACAGGAAATGCTCAAAACTAAAAACTTTGGCCGGAAGTCACTGAATGAAATTAAAGTAATCCTGACTGATATGGGATTGTCGCTCGGTACTTCCTTGGATAATTTTGACCCGATGAATAATCCTCACGACAAATAATTAGGAAAAAAACATAAGATGCGACATTTAAAAGCTGGAAACCGTTTAGGAGTAACTACTTCGCATCGCCGTGCCATGATGCGTAACATGGTTACGTCTATTCTGGAGCACGGCCAAATAACATGCACACTGGCGAGAGCAAAAGAAGTCCGCAAACCACTTGAGAAAATGATAAGCTGGGGTAAGCAGGGTGATCTGAATGCTCGGCGTCAAGCTTTGCGTTTTGTGAAGAGTAAAGAGGCAATGTCACAACTCTTCGAAAATTTGGCAGAACGTTACAAGGATCGTCAAGGTGGTTATTCCAGAATTATTAAATTAGGAAAAAACAGACTTGGTGATAACTCCGAAATGGCGATTGTGCAACTGCTAGGCTGTGATTCAGATCAGTTAAGTGCGTTGAAATCAAAATCTACAAAAAAGAAACAGCTGAAGAAAAAAGACAGTACGGTTATGAAAGAGGTAAGTCAAGAAGTTCAAACTGAGGCAGCAACTGCAGGAAAAACGGATGCCGAAATTCCACAGGAAAAAGCAGAAACATCCCCAAAAAAGAGTGCAGAAAAGGTTGAGGAGCCAAAACTAAATACTGAAGTAGAAGCTACTCTAGCTAAAAAAGTTGTGCCAGAAAAAACTAAA
>JAPKDT010000122.1 GCA_028822475.1 SAR324 cluster bacterium | reverse complement strand
GTTGCCAAGAGCGAAATTATGATGCGTGCACGGGAAGGTGATTCAATCCCTGAAGGCTGGGCACTCGATGCTGAGGGTCAAACCACAACAGATCCTGGGATTGCTCTCAAGGGAAGTATGGCTCCAAGCGGAGGCTATAAAGGCTTCGGTACAGGTTTGTTGGTCGAAGTTATGGCTGCAGCACTCAGTGGTGCGGTGCTTGGCCTGCAGGCAAGTCCGTTTTCAGGCACTGTCGGTGGACCGCCAAGGACAGGACAGTGTTTCATCGCCTTCGATCCAGATGCATTCTCAGGTGCCGAATTTTATGAACGTATCTCTACACTTGCAGATGCAATCCAGAGTCAGGATGGCGCTCGTTTGCCCGGCGAACGACGCAAAAAAAATCGACAGCGGATAGAGCTCGAAGGTGTTGAAGTTGCTCAATCACTGCTTGAAAAAATTCGTTCATTTTGTGCCTGATAAACGTAAACAATTTAAAATGTCATCGTAAATTTATCTTTCCCTCCTTTCACTATCTTTCTTCTGAATAGTCTGGCAACTCGTCTTGTTCATTCCTCTCAGTTTATACGCAATTTTCCGGATAAGAATAATTCATAATTTGATGTAGGCTTCAATTAGGTGAATGTCACCACGTATTTACCTATACTGCCTTAAGAATATTAAAATCAACAAAGACGCAAAAGCATCACATTTGAATGATAATTTTGCAAAGACTATTCTCTACATTCAAGACGTGCACGTGTGTACGGTCCAAAATCTTCTTCCTGCAAAACCTTAAAATCACCGTGACAGTACCTGAGTGCCCGTTCCTTTAACTGCTCACTTACGCCTTTATTATAAAATATATATTGTGATTCAGACGCACATCCGGAGAGTATCAACAGGAAAAGCAGTGTAGAAGAGAAGAGTATATTTTTCAGCATTTTCCACTTAAGAGTCATTGGTCTTTTTCGTAGACAATTCCATGAACAGACAAACACTGCGCCACTCAACTACTTTTCCTGCGACTTCACTCCGGAAAGTTTCCTGCAGATTATTCAACTGATCAGCGGAAAAATGTGTTGATAAAAGCTGTCCGTAACTGGAATGACTACTTTCAGGCTGAACAGCAAACCACTGTTCGATTTGCGTTGTCCGAATCATAGTTGGTGTGCGGAACTCTTTAACCTGCCAGCGGTTGATGTTCCAATCCGCGGATTCCAGTTCATCACGCAGAGTGTCTGGCGTCCAATTGCTACGTGCGTTTTCTGCAGCGTGATAAATTTCTTCTTCTGCGGTTTTAAGCGATTTTAGAAATTCCGGTTCCAGAAAATCTTCTGGAATTAATTCTGAAAGGCGTTGTCCAAGTGCAGGTACTGTTTCTGCAAAAACAAAGAATCCATCTGCTGAAATCCACGGTTTCAAAGTTTTTAGAAAAGCTGTTTTGTCTTGGTGTTTTTGCAGGATGTTACGTCCAACTATCCGCTCAAAACCTAAATCAGAAATTTTAAATTGCTCAGGATTGCTGGAACTGTCTTGCACGATATTAGGTTTAATTCCAGAAGAATTATTATTGAACATTGAGCTAAGTATTTGTTTTTCTTTGGAAGAATCTACAAGCGCATAAAGAGTTTCTTCGGTAATTTGTCGTATAAATTCACCGACTAGCAAACCGTCTCCCGCATTAAGCACAAGTGCCAGAGTATTACGTGAGAGCTTGCTCCATTTAAGTAATCTGTCACGTACCTCATTGAGCAACTCCCCGGAACTACCCATGGTTCGTGCTTCCCAGTAATTTGAGTTTCCTGATTGTTCAACCGCTGATTGAGAAAGAAACGCAGCCAGTTGCACTTCCCGATGTCTTGCTACATTATCCTGGATGGCTGCTTCATAACCTTGATCCGACGGCTGATAAAAAATCCGCCCCTGTAAAACATCCGGAAGATATTGCTGAGCTACCCAGTGATCACGGTATGCGTGCGGATAAAGGTAGCCTTCACCGTGTCCAAATGCCTTTCCGTCTCGGTTTCCGTCTTTGAGAGTGTCCGGAACCTCGTCAGCTTGTTCCTTTCGTACAACCGAAATTGCGTCAAAAAACGCAAACGCGGAATTGCTCTTTGGCGCTGTACTCAAATACAAACAGGCTTGTGCGAGGTGATAACGACCCTCCGGCATACCAACATAATCAAAAGCCTGTGCTGCGGAGGTAACCACTGCCAAAGCATGCGGATCTGCCATTCCAACATCTTCACCGGCAAAAATGAGCATTCTCCGGAAAATGAATCGCGGATCTTCACCTGCCTCAATCATTTTCGCCATCCAGAAAAGAGCGGCATCCGGATCTGAACCACGCATCGATTTGATAAAAGCGGAAATTGTGTCAAAATGCGCGTCTCCGTCTTTGTCATAAAGTACTGCCCGTTGCTGAATTGATTCTTCCGCAACTTCTAAAGTGATCTTTAGGACATCCTCATTGTCAGCTTCACTTGTTAACACCGCGAGTTCGAGTGCATTCAAGGCTGCCCTGGCGTCACCTCCAGCCACATTTGCGAGGTGCTGACGCGCCCTGGCTTCGATGACTACTTTTTTATCACCAAATCCACGTTCCGAATCTGCCAGTGCCTGCTCGATGATTTCCTCAACTTCGCCTGGATCCAGTGATTGAAGTTGAAAAATTCTGGAACGGCTGACTAGTGCTTTGTTGACTTCAAAATACGGATTTTCTGTAGTAGCGCCGATTAATATTACAGTACCGTTTTCCACATGTGGCAGGAGAGCATCCTGCTGTGCTTTGTTGAAACGGTGAACTTCATCCACAAACAAAACAGCACGACGTTGTTGCTCGGTACGTACTTTTTTGGCGGTTTCAATGCACTTACGGATATCTGCGATTCCTGACAAAACAGCGTTTATGGAAAGGAATTCAGCTTTTGTTGTATTGGCAATTATGCGGGCAAGTGTAGTTTTTCCGGTTCCTGGAGGACCATAAAAAATCAGGCTCGATAATTGATCGGCCTGAATGGCACGCCGTAAAAGACGTCCCGGTGCCAAAATGTGACTTTGACCGACAAACTCTTCAATCGTTCTCGGACGCATACGGTCTGCTAACGGAGCTTCTTTACGGATTTGCTTTTCGTGTGTGTGTTCAAATAAATTCACTTAGAAGCCTGTCTCATTTAGAAATGAATGGAACTTTCACTACTGAGTTTATATAGTGTAGTGTACATCTCAAGCTCCCAATCAAAAAGCTATTATTCTGTCAAAAATTTCTGCATTCGTATACTGCTAAAATATGCCTTCCATTTCTGTAACTCAAGCACGAATTCATCAACTAAGTGCCTTGATCCATCAGTACAATTATTCGTACTATTGCCTTGAAAGCTCAGATGATCAAGGAAATAGCTGTACAGATGAAACTTATGATGAACTGGTGTTAGAACTTAAAACGTTGGAAAAGCAGTGCCCTGAGCTGAGAAGCGAAGATTCTCCCACCCTCCAGATCAAAGGAGAACCACACTCAGGTTTTCCAAGCAGGAAACACCTCGTGCCGATGCTGAGTTTAGGAAATGTCTATTCACTGGACGAACTTAAAAGCTGGGACACAGGCGTAAAAAAACTACTTGGAGGGCAAAGTGTGGAATACGTTTGTGAGTTGAAAATTGACGGAGTAGCAGTTTCTGCAATTTACAGGAACGGAATTTTGAGTGCCGGAGTAACCCGGGGTGACGGGAGTGAGGGTGAGGAAATTACTCCGAATATCAAAACAATTACTTGTCTGCCTTTAACACTGAAAGATGAGCGTGATTTGGAGGTACGCGGCGAGGTTTATCTTCCACGTAAAAGTTTTGATGCACTTAATCAGCAGCGCCTCATTTCCGGAGAGCCGCTTTTCAAAAATCCAAGAAACGCCGCCGCCGGTTCGTTAAGGTTGCTGAACAGCGCCGAAACCAGTCGACGTCAGTTAGCAGTCTTTATCTACACAATTGCCGAAGGTATTCCCCATGAAACTCACGCCGGTAATTTGGACTTTCTGTCTCAACAGAAATTTCCGGTCAATCCGGAAACAAAAACAGTCGGTTCAATCGAGGAAGTGCTGGAATACTGCCAGTACTGGGAAGAACACAAGGAGAAACTGGATTATGACATAGACGGTATTGTACTCAAAGTTAACTCACTAAAACAGCAAAAGCAGTTGGGTTTCACCGCAAAATCACCGCGCTGGGCAACTGCGTTTAAATTTACTGCGGAACAGGCCGCGACTGTGCTGAGAACAATTGAAGTCGGAGTGGGGCGGACTGGCATTTTAACACCGGTTGCGATACTCGATCCGGTTGAGCTGAACGGAACCACAGTTTCACGTGCGACTCTTCACAACTACGATCAGGTGGAGCGTTTCAAACTACATTTAAACGACCATGTAACACTGGAAAAAGGCGGTGAAATAATTCCAAAAATTGTTGCAGTTGATCCTACATTACGTTCAGCCGCCGCTCAAAAGATCGAACCGCCGTTAGCTTGTCCGGCTTGCGGAACAGTGGCTGTTCGTCCTGAAGGTGAGGTTGAATGGCGATGTCCAAATCAGGAATGTCCTGCACAGCAAAAGGAGCAAATATTACATTTTGTATCTCGCAGGGCAATGGACATTGACACCATTGGTCCTGCCCTGATTGAACAACTGCTGGCGAAAAAACTGCTGCGAAGCTCCGCAGACCTTTATTTACTGCGACACGAAGACTTGTCCGGACTTGAACGTATGGGTGACAAATCCGCGAAAAACGTCCTTTCCGGTATCGAAAAATCAAAACAATGCGAATTGGGCCAATTCGTTCATGCTCTCGGTATCGCATCTGTTGGCGAAAAAACAGCTCGCATCTTAGCCCTTCATTTTGGTACGCTGGAGAAGCTGATGTCAGCGTCCACAGAAGAACTTGAGAAAATTGAGGGAATGGGACCTGTAATCGCGGAAAGTATTTTTGACTTTTTCCAGCATGCGGAACAGCGTCAACGAGTTGCTGACTTTCTAGAACGTGGTGTTGTTCCAGCGGAAGAAAAAATTCTGGAGATTACCGACTCTCCGTTCAGCGGAAAAATCGTTGTACTGACTGGAACACTTTCAGAACCAAGGGATGTCTGGAAAAAACGCCTGATGCAGGCTGGAGCAAACGTAACCGGCAGCGTTTCCAAAAATAGCGACTTCGTACTTGCCGGAGAAAACGCAGGATCGAAACTGGAAAAGGCGGAAAAACTGCAGGTTTCTGTGATTGACGAAACAACCGCACTTAATTTGTTGGAAGAAATGAGTTGATTCCTCAATATTGATCCTGACAAAAAACTGTCTGAACTGAATTCTTACAACTGAAGACTGCTGAAGCAAACTTAAAACATATTAAAAAAAATACCAATGAAAGGTGTAATTTTAGCTGCTGGATACGCGACCCGTTTTTTACCTGCCTCAAAAACAATTCCCAAAGAAATGTTTCCGCTGATTGACCGTCCGGCCATTGATTTCATTGTACAGGAAATGGTTGATTCAGGGATACACGATATTTTGTTGGTCTCGTCACGCAGAAAAAAAGTAATGGAGGATTATTTTGATCGTGAAATAGAGTTGTCTTCCGCATTTTCGCAATCCAATGAATTTGAAAAACTTGCAGTAATCAAACCGATAGATGCTAATATTTTCACGTTACGTCAGCAACATATGATGGGTACAGGAAATGCGTTGATGCTGGTGGAACCGTTTGTGGATAATGAACCGTTTGTGGTGGCCTATCCTGACGATATCGTGTTAGGTGAAAAACCTCTTTCTAAACAACTGATTGAAACCTGGGAAAAAACCGGCAACACTGTTTTGAGTGTGCAGGAATTGGAGGAAGATCAATTATCACGTTACGGTGTGATTGATCCGGATGGTGACGGTAAAATTATGAAAGTCAACAAAATGGTTGAAAAACCAGCACGCGGTACTGCGCCAAGTCGTTTTGTTTCTTTCGGACGTTACCTCTATACACCTGAACTTTTTGACGCATTGCGAGCCAGCGACAAAAGCCACTCCTCAAAAAGTGAATTCACACAAACTGAAGCCATCAACCATATGGCGTCACAGGGGCACGTTTCAGCAGTCCAGTTTGAGGGTACACGCTATGATTTGGGCGAACCTCTGGGGTTTCTGACTTCTGCAATGCAAATAGGTTTACAGCGCTCGGAATTCAAAGAAACTTTATTGGATGAAATGCGGAGATTGCTCAAACTGCATGACAATCCGAACGATGATAACAGCGCTTAAAATAATCTTTCTGCTGATCCTGTATTATGTTTTTTCTTACCGGTATCAGCTGAAGAACAGTGTCTTAGTTGTCATATTTAAAATAGCGGTTTGTCAACGTTTTATAATCCTGAAGAAATAGGCTGCACGTCCTGTCATGTCGGTAACGCTAGTACAAAAAACAAAGCAAAAAGCTCATTAAAATC
>JAPKDT010000121.1 GCA_028822475.1 SAR324 cluster bacterium | reverse complement strand
CTCCAAGTGAACAGATTTGGGTCAACGATCAGAAATTATTGGAAAGTGCGGCGGCCTTTTACAGTGATTTGACTCACAAATTTGGTCAGTCAGATATGTCATGGCCCGAATTAACAGCATTGCTAAATACTAAAAAACCTCCTGCACCTTTTTTGAGGGACGAAAATCCTAAATTCTGGGAGAGAATTGTCGCTGCTCACAAAGGCCATCAAGTTTCTTTGGAGTTATTACGGCTTCCTGAGATTATCGCAGAAAAAGCCGGATTTTTTGAATTCCGCGGAAATGATAAGTTGGAGGTGGAAATTCCACAAGAATTTAGTGATCCGGAGTTGGCAGAAGAATTGATAGCAGAGCTCGCCCCACAGCTTCCGGCGAGCGGTAATGAAATATTAGCCTGGACCGGTGGCACCTTTTATTCACGTGAAACCCCTGATGCAGAAGAATATGTCAGTGAAGGTCAGCACATTGAAGAAGGAGATGTTTTAGGTTTATTGGAAGTTATGAAAATGTTCAATCAGATAAGAGCAGAATTTCCGGGTACTATCCGTAAAATTTGTGTAGAAGCCGGTTCCGGAATCATAGTTTCCAGGGGGCAGTCACTTTTTCTGATCGATCCTGATGTACCGCCGGTTACTGAAAGCGAAGAGGAAATCTTTAAAAAGCAGCAGGAGCAGACGACGTCCATCATGCAAAATATTTATCCCGCCATCTGACTTAGTGCATGATTCAATTTGAAGTAGAAGCAAATTGCGGAAATTCACGGGCTGGAACTCTGCAGACTCCGCACGGCAAAATACACACGCCAATTTTTATGCCTGTCGGCACGCTCGGCACAGTCAAAGGCATGACACCAGAGGAGGTAGCTGAAATAGGTGCTGAAATTATTTTAGGAAACACCTATCACCTGCATTTACGTCCCGGTGACGATCTGGTAAAAAAAATGGGTGGTTTGCATAAGTTTATGAATTGGCACGGGCCGATATTGACAGACAGCGGTGGATTCCAGGTTTTTTCACTGGCCAAGCTACTGAAGCTCAATGAAGAAGGCGTTGAAATACGCAGTCATCTTGACGGTACAAAAATCAAACTCACACCTGAAATTTCGATTGCAATTCAGCAAAACCTTGGTTCAACAATCATGATGTGCCTTGACGAATGTTTGGAACTGCCTGCAACACGTATTGAAGTTGAACGTTCAATTGGACTTACTGCACGCTGGGCAAAACGCTGCAAAGAAGCACGGACAAAGTCCAGGGGAGTTTTTGGAGAACAGGCTTTGTTTGGGATATTTCAGGGCGGAGGTGAACTCGATTTACGTGAGCAAAGTTTGGAACAGATTGTTGAGATTGACTTTGACGGTTATGCGATCGGCGGATTGAGTGTTGGTGAATCAAAAGAGGAAATGTATCGCGTAGCCCATCACATCGCACCAAAAATGCCTGCAGAAAAACCAAGGTATTTGATGGGTGTCGGTGATCCTGAGGATTTGCTGGAAGGAATTGAAGCAGGAATTGATATGTTTGACTGCGTCATGCCCACTCGTAATGCCCGCAATGGTTCCCTGTTTACTTCACGCGGAAAAATCAGCATCAAACAAAGTCGATTCCAGCAGGATCCGGAACCGCTTGATCCAGACTGTGCCTGCTCCACATGTCAGAATTATTCCCGAGCTTATTTACGTCACTTGTTTAAATCCAACGAGATACTAGGAGTACGTCTCAACACTTACCATAATCTTTTCTTTTACCTTTCACTTGTAAAAGGTGCCCGCGCAGCCATCAAGCAACAGCGTTTTTCAGCATTCAAAAAAGATTTTCTGGAAAAATATCGCAGCGGACTTGACGGAGATTAAGCATGTGCGGTCGATTTACCCAAACAGACAGTGAAGACAAAGTGATGAGCGGGTTCGATGTATTGCAGTCAGAAATGATTCTGGAACCACGTTACAATATTTGTCCTTCTCAGAGAATTCCGGTCATAATTCAGCAGAATGGCTTTCGCACTCTTGAAATGCGTGAATGGGGCTTAATTCCTTTTTGGGCGAAAGAGCCTAATCCGATGATCAACGCACGGGCGGAAACTGCTGAGGAAAAACCTTCATTTCGGCATGCCTTCCGCAAGAGACGTTGCTTGATCCCGGCATCCGGATTTTATGAATGGACGAAAGAGGGTGGCCAAAAACTGCCTTATTTTATCCGCTTACAAAACGAAAGTCCCATGGCATTTGCGGGTTTGTGGGAAGAGTGGCTTTCACCTGAAGGAGAGACTCGGCGAACCTGTGCTATTCTGACAATAGCCGCAAACTCATTGATGCAAGAAATTCATCACCGTATGCCGGTCATTTTAACACCTTCAAGCGGAGCTATCTGGCTGGATCATTCCGGAACAGGAAGTTCTCCGCGAAAACTCCTTCGCCCTTTTCCTGCGGACAAAATGGAAGCATGGAGAGTTTCTCGAAAAGTCAGCGTCCCATCATTCGATAATCCCGATTGTCTTAAAAAACTGGATAAAGCTGAAGCCGTAGAAAAAAAGCCAGATCCTCCTGCAGCGCAGGCTTCTCTGTTTGATTAAAGTTCCTCTATAATTTTGACAGCATCTGCATGGGCGACACGCTGCAGACCGTTTGCTCCTGCCCCTTGAGGATCTGCCTCAAATTGATAAACCATCTTTTGCCGCAAAGGTCGGAAGCTGACAGTCAAGGCTGAAAATTTATCAAACATTTTGCTGTCTGTAGAAGCTGACATTTTCACAAAAATAAAGTTCGGCGTGTTCAACTTCACAGTTGCCTCTATTTCCTGTTGCTCCTTCTTTCCAGAAAAATTGCCTGAAATTTTCAGTTTTGTACCCACCGCAATCTGACGGCTAGTGGTGATAATTAGTTTGGGGTTCTCTGAATTGAATTTCAGTTTTTCACGTAAAGAAATTAATGCCTCCAGGCGTACCTGGTCAATATTCTGTAATTCACTCAGGATTAACTCAAAATTTGCAGCATTGGTACTGACTTGGTGCACTTCCTTTATTTTCGTCATCCGTGACATTTCCCATAGTAATTCCATTTCTGCTTGTGTCAGTTTATACTTTTCTGTCGTTGTTTTCTTCAACTGTGTCTGAGCAAATCCGTAAAGACGCTGCTTAAAACTATCAATTTGATCCTGATCAGAAGTGTAGTAGATGTTGAGATTACCTCTATCAGTATCCTCCCAAAAAGTAGGTCCAGAAAAAAGTAACCTGTTTGAAGTCATTTCTATAACTTGTGAAAAAGTTGCTTCCCCTAATACTTCCAGATCATCAAGTATGTCCTTTGCAATTCGATCAACAAAATTATCCATTCCTTCACGTTGATAGAATAAGGCTATTCCAAACTGCAGGACACGTACACCGTTGTTGATCAGGAAACCGCGAGCCATGTCCTCTTTATTGAAATCCGGAGGACTGTCAACCTGTAGCATTTCACTGAGCATTCCATTCTGAATTTCAATGTCCCAGTTGTCATGATAAATCTGCTCCATAATTTTTTTCATTTCAGTAGCGATCACATCAACAATAAAATACATTGCAGGACTATTGCTGCCATGTTTGAAAATTTCTACTCCATAAATACGCATATACATGAAACAGCGTTTTACGTGATCGATCCTTTTGTGCTCCACCAAATATTTGATAAAATTTCCATAATAAAATCCGAGGTTATAAAGATTCCGCGGCTCATTATTACGCACACCATGTTTTATGGCAAAACGCAGCAAAGTATTGAAACGGATAATAATAATATCAACTAATTCAGTGTTATTCTCTTCTATCGCAGTCAAACCCAGTTTTGCCATTTCACCCGCTATCATCGAAGACAAATCAAATTCACCTTGTTCCAGCAGTCGTATATAAACATTACCCAGTAGGCGGAAACATTTTTGTTCGTAGAAACTTTGGTTGCGTTCCATTTCCCCAAATTGCCCCACCATTGTTTTAAAAGAAATATCGGCGCGTACTTTTGGGGATACATTGAAAAAATCTGGAGCAATACCTTTTTTGAGACGGATATAATTTTGTATAGTCATGCTCATATCATGAACAATGTCTGCCTTTAATTCCTTGAAAGAGGAAAACTCAAGAATATCATCAAGTTGATTAAGTGCTTCAAATATTGAGTGCTGCTGATGTTCAACGATTTTTGGAATATGGGCCAGAGCACGGTTCCTCTTTGATGTGAGGGCGGTGATCTGAGCCATATTATTGTTATAAATACGGTAAATAATAGTAGTAGGTTTGGTTTGGCGCAGGATGTAGAAAACATAAGGGAAGGCGATTATTGAACAAATCGTCAGCAGGAAATGAGTATTGAAAATCCTGCTAGGTTCACGGATAAGTCCAATTTCTCCATAAATTTTGATTATCAGCGCATGTCCGCCGGAAAGGATTAAAAACCAAATGTAGAGCAGACTCGGAATATTCTTCATGTAAATATCGATCAGCTTAGGGATACTTTGTGACGCAATCGAAATTACCAGAATAAGTGTGCCCAGAATCATGCCCAACAGTGCCTGCCAGACTTCTGGGGCAAAACCAACATCAAGTTCATCGAATCCTCCAGGATTAACTCCGGAGAAGGATTCTACAAGTTCTGTATAAGGTGCAAAGAGGTATTTACCGAAAATTATGTCACTGATGACAATTACAAAGAGGATAAAAATAAATGAGGCAATAGAACGGCTGGCATCCGCGTAGGCAATCAACCGATAAAGGAATAAACTGAAAGATAAATTTGCACTCTTTTTATCTGTAAGTGCTTCCGAATTTACGGTAGAATCGTTTTCTGATTCAAGTACTGCGTTCATATAATTATATAATTTGCTACTGAATGAATTAAGCTTGTTTAATTATTTGGATTGCTGAATTACGCTCACACCCGGAAGTTCTTTTCCTTCCAAAAATTCAAGCGAAGCACCACCTCCTGTGGAAACATGGGTAATACGGTCACTGAGTCCGAACTGTTGAATCGCAGCCGCGGAATCACCGCCTCCGATAATTGTGACAGTACCTTTGTCAGTTGCTTCCGCAAGACTTTGCGCGATAGCGAATGTACCTTTTGCAAAGGCTTCCATCTCAAAGACACCCATTGGACCATTCCAGAGTACAGTTCCGGAACGAAGTACCGCTTCACAAAATATTTCAGTACTTTGCGGGCCAATGTCCAGAATCAACCAGCCTTCCGGAGCACCTTCCTCTGCAGTTACTAAACGTGTTTCAGCATTTTTATCAAAACGGTCAGCAATCACGGCATCAATCGGCAACAGCAGTTCAACACCTTTTTCCTGGGCCTTGTTTATCAGTTCATTTGCATAATCCAGCGAGTCTTCTTCCAGTAGAGAAGCACCGATTTTGTGTCCCTGTGCTTTCATAAAAGTGCAGGCCATGCCTCCACCGATGATCAAAGTTTGAACTTTGTCCAGTAGTTTTTCAATAACCTTAATTTTATCTGAAACTTTTGCGCCACCCAGAATTGCGGCAAAAGGTCTTATCGGCTCTGAAATAGCACTGCCTAAAAACTGAAGTTCCTTACGTATCAAATACCCAACCGCGGATTCCGCAATAAATTCTGTAACTCCGGCAGTTGATGCATGCGCTCGATGCGCAGTTCCGAATGCATCATTGACATACACATCACCGAGTTTTCCCAACTCTTTGCAAAATTCAGTTTCATTCTTAGTTTCTGCTTTGTGAAAACGCAAATTTTCCAGTAAAACCACCTCGCCATTTTGCATGCTGTTGACCAGAGTTTCGACTTCATGGCCGATGCAATCCGGAGCTAAAATCACCTTTTGTCCGAGAAGCCCTGAAAGTTCTTCCGCTACAGGTTTTAAACTCATCTTTTCAACCCTCTCACCTCCAGGACGTCCCAAATGTGACATCAGAACTGCTTTCCCACCTTGTTCAACAATATGGCGAATTGTTGGCAAAGCGCCGGTGATTCGTCCGTTATCCGTAATTATAAGCTCATCATTCAACGGAACATTAAAGTCTACACGTGTCAATACACGCCGGCCTTCAAGGGGTAAAGCTTCAATGAATTGTTTGTCGATCATGCTCATTTTCTTCATTTTCCAAATTGAAAGGATGAAGTAAAAATTTATGAAACTTGCAGCACTTTATTATTTAAAGAACAATATCATAAATGTTTACTCCATAAGATTACAATTGTTTGGTCTGCTCTCGCAAGACAGATTTGCGAATTTTTCCAGTGGAAGTTTTAGGCAGTTCACTAAATACAATATTTTTTGGAATTTTAAATCCGGAAAGCTTTGTCCTGCAAAACTCAATTACATCTTTTTCATTGAGTGAACCAGCTGATTTCAGCACCACAAAAGCGCAGGGAGTTTCACCCCACTTTTCATCGGTACGTGCTACCACAGCAGCTTCCAGAATATCCTCATGCTGGTAAAGCACGTTTTCAATTTCGACACTGCTGATATTTTCACCACCGGAAATAAT
>JAPKDT010000120.1 GCA_028822475.1 SAR324 cluster bacterium | reverse complement strand
AAATTTCTCTACGCAGAAAAGAAATCCGGCAGGGAAAAAGTTTGACGCATCAAGAGATTTGGAACGAGCTTTATGTTTAAGCTGATCGAAGTTCCCAAATTCCGGATCCATTGTTTCTTCCCGGAGGTATTGTATTTCACTATATAAAAGTCGTTTAGACCAGCTGATATGACTGATTTAAGTCATAAAGTCCCGTGTATTAGAAACTCATGTTCCAGCGTAAAATCGTTTTTGTCCCGTAAGGATATGTTTGATATGCCAACCGGGGAATGAATGGAAATTGAATACTTCCGGAATTCACAGCACTGGAACCGTAATCATCACTCATCAGCAAATAGGCTTCCCAGCCTAAACCGAGTAAAGTTAAAATATCCCAAGTTTGCATACTGCTTTTATAGAATTTCATTTTACTGGCGTTTCTGTCATATTCACTTTTGTAACTAGCTTTTTCACTACTGCTGCTGGAGTTTGCATATTGTGTTGCCAGCGTGCTGTTTTTTACTGAGAGATCGTTGTAGGACTTAGCATCATTATAGGACATCAATGCCGAAACGAGGGTGACGGAAACGGCAGCATAATGGCCGGCATATTCCGAGGATGAACTTTTTTCGTATTGCACTTCCGTTTCCGCGGACATCTCTTTTTCCTGAGCCTGGGCCGTTACTAAAAACAGCATAAAATAGAATATGTTAATCGTGACTGCCTTGAAAAAACGAAGTTGCCATATTTTTTCCCAATACATCTTAGTGCTCTAGTAGTTTCTTGCGGATTTCAGAGAGAATTATGGAATCAATTCCTGAATATCGGAAAAGCTTGCTAAAATTGTGAAGTTATATAATTGTGGGAAATGCATACCGGCCACCGGCAAAAAATGCGGACTCAGTGGACTGAATAAATTAAGCTTACCGACAAAACTATGAAAATAATAAATACTATATCTACATTAATGGTGACAAAACCATTTTCACCTACTTTCGGTGAATATTTGTATTTTGTCAAGAAGTAAAATCTCACAAAAAATACTATTCCTGAAGAAAAATTATATAAAAACAGATGGTTGAAAAGATTATTTCTATATCGACATTACTAAATAGGTCAACATCATTCTTTCACCAGTTTCATAATATTGATCAACACAATTGAACACATCCCGTTACTCAAACCACATTAATATTATTGTTTCTATGCCGGATTGACTGGTTCAGGTCTTGAGTCTAGCTATCGTAGTTTTTCTGCAAGCGATAATATGAGCGCCCAATCGACACCTGCAAACATTCAATAATATTGTATTTGCCTTGAAACAAAATTTATTTTGAAACACTTTCGCTTATCATTTGCAGTTCAGGTAGTTTTTTGTTAAAATTAGTTAACCTATTTCTGTCTTCTTTATTTATTTTCACAAACAATTTCACCATAATTATCAGGACCACAAATGTCTTCAGTGAAGGCACCTCTTCGCGCTAAATCCGTATCATCTCAAGCTAAACTTCCCAAAACAGAACTAGAGAAAGCCACCATCCGTTTTGCAGGAGATTCAGGTGACGGAATGCAGTTGACTGGAACCCGGTTTTCTGCAACTTCAGTCATGGCAGGAAATGATGTTATTACCTTTCCTGATTATCCGGCAGAAATTCGTGCTCCTGCAGGAACATTAGCAGGAGTGTCAAGTTTTGATCTCAGTATTTCCAGCAATGAAATCTATGCCACTGCAGATTATCTGAGTGTGTTGGTGACAATGAATCCTGCAGCACTAAAATTGAATTTGCAGGATTTGGAAAAAGGAGGAATCCTGATTGTAAATTCAGACAATTTTGCAGAAAATGATTTGCGTAAGGCAGAATATACTGCAAATCCTCTGGAGAGCGGAGAACTGAATGATTATCGTGTAGTGCAAATTCCGATTACAAAGCTCACTCTGAGAGCTGTTGAGGAAACCGGTCTTTCCCATCGTGATGGAGTCCGCTGCAAAAACTTCTTTTCGCTTGGAGTTGTCCAATGGCTGTTTGTCAGGTCTTTAGACCAGACCAGGGATTGGATTGAGGACAAGTTCAAAAACAAACCTGAAATAGCGAAAGCCAATGTACTTGCGCTGCAGGCGGGATACAACTATGCAATCACAACCGAGTTATTTCAGGCACGTTATAATGTTCCACCTGCAGTTTTGCCTTCCGGTGAGTATCGACAAATCACCGGGAACCAGGCATTTTCATTAGGTTGCGTAGCCGCCTCTTTACGTTCCGGGCTTTCCCTGCTATATTCAAGTTATCCGATCACGCCTGCTTCTGACATTCTTCACGAGTTGGCACAGTACAAAAATTTTGGCGTAAAAACCATACAGGCAGAAGACGAAATCGCGGCAATGTCTTCCACCATCGGTTCTGCATTTGGCGGTGTTTTAGCAGTAACCGGAACCAGCGGTCCGGGGTTGGATTTGAAAAGTGAGGCTATCGGTTATGCCGTGATGGCAGAACTGCCTGTGGTGGTACTGAATGTCCAGCGCGGCGGACCTTCAACCGGATTACCGACAAAAGCGGAACAAACAGATTTACTCGCAGCACTGTACGGCCGCCATGGTGAAGCTCCTGTTCCGGTGCTTGCTCCTGCAACTCCCGGCGATTGTTTTTACATGGTGCTTGAAGCCTTTCGCCTTGCTCTGAAATATATGACTCCCGTGATTGTCCTCAGTGACGGAGGACTGGCCAATGCTTCGGAACCATGGAAAATTCCTGATGTTGATCAATTACCTGAACTCACTCCAAATTTTCACACTGATCCAGAAAACTTTTCTCCATCTACTCGCAATCCAGAAACTCTGGGACGCCTCTGGGCCATTCCAGGAACACCCGGTCTGGAACATCGACTTGGTGGATTGGAAAAAGACGCTGTTACTGGAGAAATCAATTATGAACCGGAAAACCATGAAAAAATGGTTCTGCTCCGTGATGAAAAAATTAGGCGTATTGCCAAAGATTCGCCGCAGTTGGAATTAATTGGGCCTGAAAAAAATAAGCTCCTGGTTGTCACTTGGGGTAGTGTTTTTGGCCCTGCATTTTCCGTGATTAGTGATTTGCAAACAGAAGGATATCCAGTTTCCATGCTGCATCTCAGACAATTGTATCCTTTTCAGGAAAAGCTGGGTGAGGTACTGCTAAATTTTGAAAAGGTAATGGTACCGGAAATGAATTTAGGGCAGTTGTCACGCCTGCTGAGAGCTGAATATTTGGTGGATGCAATTTCATTTTCAAAACTGCAGGGTCGCCCTTTTTTGATTTCTGAAATCCGTAATAGAGTTCTTGAATTGATTAAATAAGGCAGTATTGCCAGTCGCTGAATTAATCTTTAATTGGATTGTTAATTAGAAATAATCTTAATAAGAATTATGAATATACAAGTAAAACCTGTTCGTACTGTAGAACTAAGCAAGGCAGATTTTGTTTCAAAACAAACTCCGCGTTGGTGCCCAGGCTGTGGAGATTATTCAATTCTGGCTAATGTTCAAAAAGTAATGCCGGAACTGAATATCCCCAGGGAAAATATCGTTTTTGTTTCAGGAATAGGCTGCTCCAGCCGTTTCCCGTATTATATGAATACTTACGGTTTGCATACCATTCATGGACGTGCGCCTGCATTTGCAACAGGACTTAAGGTAGCGTGTCCGGACCTTTCAGTGTGGATTGTCACAGGTGACGGAGACGGGTTGAGCATCGGTGGGAATCAACTGCTACACATGCTGCGGCGCAACCTTGATGTTAATGTTTTGTTGTTCAATAATCGGATTTACGGCCTGACTAAAGGGCAGTATTCACCGACTTCTGAGCAAGGTAAAGTGACAAAAAGTACCCCCTTTGGTTCTCCGGATATACCGCTAAATCCAATGCTTTTTGCGCTCTCAGCAGGTGCAACTTTCATTGCGCGTACCTATGATACGGACTCAAAAGGGATGCAGAATATCTTTAAAGAAGCAGCAAAACACAAAGGTACTTCGTTTGTTGAAATCTATCAGAATTGCAATATATTTAACGATGGAACATTTTCTGCGGTCTATGAACGTTCTGAACGTGAAGATCGTATTTTGCGTCTGAATCATGGAAAAATTTTAGTTTTCGGGAAAGATCAGAACAAGGGAATTCGTTTAAGAGGATTGAAACCCGTAATTGTGGATCTGGACAAGGACTTTAACGAAAAAGAATTGCTGATACACGACCAATTTTGTGAAGACAGTACTCTGGCAAATTTGTTGAGTGGTTTTGATTATCCGGATTTCCCGGTGCCTATGGGTATTATACGTCAAGTGGAGAGCCCTACTTACGGAGAGAAAATAGAAGAACAAGTCAAATCACAAATAGAAAAAAAGGGAGTTGGTAATTTGGAAAAACTTCTTCGCGGGAACCATGCCTGGACAAACTGAAATAATTATTAAGAATTAAAAAACAACTTGCACTCCGTTTGATTATTAAATATCATTACAAGTTTAGTTGGGCGATTAGCTCAGCTGGGAGAGCAACGGCCTTACAAGCCGTAGGTCACAAGTTCGAACCTTGTATCGCCCACCATTTTCCCCGGATACCGGGGTCGTAGTTCAGTTGGTTAGAACGCCTGCCTGTCACGCAGGAGGCCGCGAGTTCAAGTCTCGTCGACCCCGCCAGCTTTCCTGGCATTATAAAATTAATAAAATCAGTAACTAAAAGCACTGGTTACTGATTCTATTTTACAGGTAAAAATCCTTCCCCCACAGTGTCTCTCACCAACTTTAGCAGTTTTATATCTTCTGTAGCCAAAGTTTGAATTATTAATTTTATTAAAATACTCACTCTATTTCAGCCTCATCTCAGTTGAAAGAAGGTATTTTCAAAGTAAAATAAAATAGTATTACCATGATATCATTTTTCATAAATGATCAGATAGCCAATCATCAATAAGCCTTCTGGATATGGACAATTTACGAGGCAGAAACTTTTTCTGAGTTTCAAAATTATGTATCTCTTCTCTTGTAAACCATTGAGCATCATCAATTTCATCATCATTAATATTGATGATTTTTGTACATGCCTCTGCAGTAAATCCAAGCATCAGAGAAGAAGGGAATGGCCATGGCTGAGAATGCTGATAGGTGATATTTTTAACAATGATTCCAGCTTCTTCATATACCTCGCGTGCAACAGCATGCTCAATCGTTTCGCCAGGCTCGACAAATCCTGCTAGTGTTGAATACACTCCATCGGACCAAATTTTCTGGCGTCCCAGGAGTGCTCGATCTCCATCATGAACAAGCATTATCACCGCAGGGTCGGTGCGTGGAAAGTGTAGGCTATTGCATCCTTTTTTTGTGCAATTACGCTGATGTCCTCCTTTTATTGCTATAGTTGCTGCACCGCAAACACTGCAAAATTTATTTCTGCTATGCCAAAACATCATTCCCCTCGCATAGGCAAGGATTGAGCCGTCTACCCCCCCAATAAGAGGCCCAATTTCCCGTAAATCGGCAAACTTACCCCATGACGCTAATTTTTTTGTAGCTTTATCCTTGTCTAATATCGAGATGTCTATAGCCAGATATGAGATAATAATATCATCACGATTTTGTTTGCCCAGATAAACCATATCCTTGGCAATGTCAGTTAATGCTGCTGCTTCTTCAGGTGACAAATATACAGGTATTGGTGTTGCTCCAGTTTCACCTGTTACGGAAAATAGGTTGTGAGAGCACCAAACAGGAACTATGCGTGTCTCAGGAAGTCTTAAAATGAAATCAAGACAGTCTTCACGTTCACGAACAATAACATCTCGGTCAAGCCCGCCAAAACTGAAATGATTTGGGGGGATGAGCGTTAATTCAAAAGGGTCAAAAATAGTCATGTCTAGTTTACATCTAAAAAAATGTAGTATAGTTCTAAATGCCCATAGAAAAGTTGCTAGAATTAATTTTGAACCTCATCGGCAAAACTAAAATCTTTATAATTCAGTTTATAGTAATAACCGTTTTAACATCTAAAAATTTGTTTTACAAGAAATTGGGAACTTAGTGGAAGAAATATGCATAAGACTTAACGGACGTCTAATTGGGGATAAAATTTGTGTTGATTGTCTGATTGTGAAGAATTAGTTGGGACTTATGTTAAAAGGGCTTTGAGGAAAACTTGACATACTATTGCAAAACCTGATATTAAATTCAGTTAGTAAATTTTTTTTACATGCATGAGTGCATTTCTTTTAATATTAATTTCTCATTAATGAGGTGTGTATGGCTAGATATTATGTGATGGGCAATTTCAGTCAAAAAGGTGTAAAGGGTTTTTTGACCGGTGATTCAAACAGGGAAAGTGTCGTAAAATCGGCTTGTGAAGCGATGGGATGCAAGTTCATTTCTTATGATATCACTGAAGGCGAATATGATTTTATTTTAGTCCTAGAAGGTGATTCAGAACAAATTATCGCCGCTAAGGGAGGAGCAATGTTGTCAGATGATTTTGATGGAATGATTTCAATT
>JAPKDT010000119.1 GCA_028822475.1 SAR324 cluster bacterium | reverse complement strand
CTCCATGCTACACCGGTCGTGTAGGAAGATTCATCGGAAGCCAAATAAACAGCTAAGGCGGCGATTTCTTCAGGACTTCCGATTCTTCCGATTGGTTGACGCGCTATGAATGCTGCAAGCACTTCTTCGTAATTTCCACCCTGGGCTTTTATCCGTTCCTCAAGAGATGGAGATTCGACGGTTCCTGGACAAATTGCATTACAACGAATACCTTGAGTGATAAAATCGGCAGCAACAGATTTCGTTAAACCAACCACTGCCGCCTTGCTGGCCCCGTAAACGAAACGGTTCGGTAAACCTTTAACACTTGATGCGACTGAAGACATGTTGACTATACTTCCACCTCCGGATTCCAGCATTGCCGGCAAAAAAGCTTTGATCATGCGGTACATCGAACGTACATTGAGATCGAAGGAAAAGTCCCAATCGCTTTCCTCACAGTCCAGTATTGATCCATGATGCACAAATCCGGCACAGTTAAAAAGCACATCAACGGCGCCCTTTTCCTCAGCCAACTGCTGAATTGCTTGAAGGTTATTAACATCAAGCACACAGGTTTCGATGTTGGTTGCGCTTTCCGAAAATTCTTTTTTGAGCAAGTCTAGGCTATCCGGATTGATGTCTGTCGCTAACACGTGAGCGCCTTCACGGGCAAACGCAAGTACCGTAGAACGTCCAATGCCCTGACCTGCAGCAGTGATCATGGTTTTTTTACCTTCAAGTCTTCCGGCCATATGTTCCTTTATCTTTAAATGTTAAATTAATTTAAGTATATTTACTAAAATATGGTAGGTATCCTCCAGGAGTGTAAGTGTTGCTTGAAACTAAAAAACTACATAACAGCCCCAATTATCCATGGCGCAAATTCAAAATCCCCAAAACCAAATTCTTCACTTTTAGTTAATTCTCCTGAGGCAGTTGCTAAAATTTGTTTAAAAATGATCAATCCCAATTCCTGAACATTAATTGTTCCGTCAAGGATCTCCCCGCAGTTTATATCCATATCTTCATCCATTCGATTAAACATAGGTGAGTTGGTAGCTAACTTCAGACTAGGAACTGGCTTACAGCCAAAAACAGAACCTCTTCCGGTTGTGAAGCATACTACATTTGCGCCAGAAGCAACTTGTCCAGTAACTGAAACAGGATCATAACCTGGCGAATCCATGAAAACCAAACCTTTTGACTTTGCAGGTTCTGCATAGTTAATTACGTCCATTAACTTTGAAGTTCCGCCTTTTGAGACGGCGCCCAAAGATTTTTCCAGGATGGTACTAATCCCGCCGGCTTTATTTCCTGGAGAAGGATTATTGTTTAATGAACCTTGGTGTATTTCCACATAATTTTCCCACCAGAGAATTAAATCCATAAGTTTTTTACCAACCTCCGGAGTTACTGCTCTTTGAATGAGTAAATGTTCTGCACCATATATTTCCGGAGTTTCACTTAATATTACGGTACCGCCTTGTTCTACAACCAAGTCTGCTGCCGCTCCCAAAGCGGGATTTGCGCTAATTCCGGAGTAAGCATCAGAACCCCCGCATTCTAATCCGATACACAGATGTTTTGCTGATACATTCTCTCTCTGTAAATCTGTTAATCCCTCCAAAAACTCTTCAACTATTTTGACACCGTTTTCGATAGTTTTTCTTGTTCCTTCATTTTCTTGAATGACGAGTGTTCGGATCTGCTGTTCGTCATTGGGCTCTATTTTTTTAATCAGAGCAGAAACTTGATTTACTTCACAACCCAAACCGACGATTAATATTCCCACAAAATTTGGATGTTCCGCATAACCAGTCAAAACCCGCTGCAGCATGGCAAGTCCCTCTCCTTCAATCGACATTCCGCAACCGCTGTCATGAGTCAAGGCGATGACTCCATCAGCATTTGGATAAGAAGCTAAAACGTCTTCTTTGAAATTGTCAGCAATTCTTTTACATACTGTTGCGGAGCAGTTGACGGTACTAATAATTCCTATATAATTCCTGGTTCCCACTTTCCCATTTGGTCTCAAATAACCCTTAAAGCTTGCCGTTTCTACTGAATAAAGACTTTTGGATACTGTGTTTGCTGAGTTATTGTTTGTTAAGTCGGATTCAGGAAGTCTTTCAAAGGAACGAAACTCAATGTTGTGAGTGTGAACATGATCGCCCGCTAGAATAGTTTGAGAAGCGAAACCAATAATCTGGTTATATTTCTTTACTGTATCTCCTTTTTGTATATCTACTAAAGCTATTTTATGTCCAGCTGGGATATTATTTTGGGTAATGACGTTTTCAAAAGAACAGTTCTCTTTTAGTTTTGTCAGGGCCAGCCCTACATTATCTTTTGGGTGTAATCTCATCGTGCTTATTTAGTCTTTAATTTTATTTAACCGCGCCTGTTGAAAGACCTTTTACAATATAACTTTCAAGGAAAACCCCAATAATAGCCAGAGGTGCGATGGCTGCAGTAGAAAGTGCTGCCATCGACCACCAGTTAATACCTTGTGATCCTGTTTGACTGGCCACCATCACAGGTAAAGTTTTTGCGTCGGCACTCGTCAGGAGCGCCGCAAAAAAATATTCGTTCCAAGTCAACACAAGACACAGAATGAAAGCCGCGACCATTCCTGGAAAGGAAATTGGCAGTACGATCCGCAGGAATACTCCCCAAACACTGAGACCGTCCACTAGGCCAGCTTCTTCAAGTTCAATTGGAATTGTACTGAATTGATCTCGCATTATCCAGATTACTATTGGTAGAACCATGAGTCCATAAAGCATAACCAGGCCAATAGTTGTATCAAGCAATGCCAACTCGCGGTATAGGACCAGAAACGGTAATGCGAGGACTACCGGAGGAAGGATCATCTGTGAAAGGAAGAAAAAAGAAATGTCCGTATTTTTGATAAAACCTAATTTGTACTCGAAACGACTGAGTCCGTAGGCAGCAAGGGAACCCAGCATAACTGCTAATATTGAAGCGCTAGTGGAAGTTATGACACTGTTAACGAATCTTTTCACAAACTCATCCCGAACAGTTGAAATCTGAAAGAAGGTTTCAGGAGACAGTCCCAGTGAACGAAAACCAATCCATTTAGGTACGAAGTCAACCCATGGAATAAGATGCCCTTGTGTAACATTGACCGCGGTTTTGAAAGATGTCGTGATTGTCCAGTAAATGGGGAACAAACATAAAAATGCCCAAAACAATAATGCACTATAAATCAGGATACGATAGACAATGATGTTCACACCTCGGTAAGAGTCACTCACAGTTTTTTTCGGTAAAAAATTAATGTGCCCTAACAGGCTCAAGAAATATTAATTGTATGGCTCTTTGGTTCAAGTAACTTTGCTCATCCAACGGTTTAGTAAATTTAGCAAGGCAGTCATCAGGATGATAATTATTATCAGAAAAACCACTGCCATCATTGTTCCATATCCCACATTTGAACGATCTCGGTACTCCCGGAAAATAAAACTTGTAACGGTATCTGTTGCCCCTCCAGGTCCTCCGGAAGTTACATTAATGACGATGTCTGCAAGTTTTAATTTAAAAATAATCCGTATTACAGTTGCCGTGATACTTACGGGAAGCATTAGCGGGAAGGTGATATTCCAGAAATGCTGCCAGTTGTTAGCTCCATCAATTCTTGCGGCTTCATTGACTTCTTTGGGCAATGCCTGCAATCCTGCGAGTAACATGATCATCATGAACGGTATAAAAGTCCATGCATCCAAGATCATTATGCTCAAGCGTGCGATTTCTGGGGTTGAAAAGAATGCTGGACTTTCCCAACCTAATTGTCGTGCAAGGGACGCCGCCGGTCCAAAACGATACTCCATAAGTGACTTACCTAACATCCAACTGACTGCAACCGGACTTAGCATTAACGGCATCAGGAACACTACCCGAAAGAATTTTCTGGCTACGATTTGTGCGTTTAGTAAGAGTGCGAGTCCGAAGGCTATTGCATATTCGAACAGGATTGCAATTAAGTAATAGACCATGTTCAACATGGAGTTCCAGTAATAGGTGTCTTCAAGTAAAGCTATAAAATTGTCAATGCCATTGAACTTTTGTCCATCGAATGCACTAAGATTCCAGTCGTGTAGAGAAATGTACACACTAAAAATGAGAGGAAAAATCACCATCGCAATTGTGAAAAGAAAGGCCGGCAGAACAAAAAGGGCACGATGACCTCGTTCGCCTTTGATTAGGGTAATCCCCCAGCATAGAGCTATAGACCAAATCAGGTATGCATAGAGGACAGGACGCCAGTTCTCAAATCCAGCGGCAATGTTACCGGCTTTAAATAAAGTTTGTGTGATGAAAAGAGCAACTAACAAAATAGTAGCAATGAGAATCATTGCCTGTCCGATAGCTTTCCGTTTAGGAGGAATATGATCCGTGCCGACGTAAGTCGATGTCATCTTAATCTAATTTCGACGTGTATTAGGTAAATATCTAATTGTGGTGAAGAATCTTCGAAAGCAGGTAAGACCGACGGCATTTGCTTCCCACCGCCGGTCAAACTATTGTTTCAGGATTTGTGTTTTATTATGACAAACCGAGAGAGCCACGGTAAAGCTCGAGTTGCTTTTTCCTGCCTATCTGATCAGTAAGTTTCTCCCAGGCAGCCGCAATGTTATCGGCTCCAGTCTGGGCATCAAACTTTCCTGCAAATATTTTAGACAACTCATCTTCTGCTACACTGTAGTACTGAAAAATCCCAGGAATACGAGGCTCAATTGCAGCATTAGGATGGTTGTATGAATTTGACTCAGATTCCAAATAGGAAGTGATAAACGCCCTATCATAGCCAGCATTGACCCATTCATCAATGTTGAAGTGACTATTGCGATATGGTTGGAAACCAGAAGGATAAGCAGAAGCCCAGAGAGATATATCTTTGCCCCCAAGGTGAGCTGCAGCGCTCCAAGCAGCCTTACGCTTTTTGGAATTACTGTCTACACGGGCCATCACATATACTCCCCAGCCAATGTAGGCCATATTTGGAGCGTAGTTTGGGCCACCTGGCAGTGTGTCCCATTTGCCAGTTTGAGAATTATAAACATCGTCTGATCCAGGAAGCATGTCGAAACCTACGACATCACCAACTACAGAGCCGTCACTGGTTTTTGCCATTGAACCGACATCACCCCACCAAGATAGCATTGATCCGGTTCCTGCAAGAAACTGCTGAAATGCAGTAGTACCTGGATCGGCATTCAATTGGTTGGCTGGTTGTGAAGGCAATACGTCAATTACATCCTGAATTGCCCGAACCCAAGCTGGATTATTCACACGGGGTTTCATCGTATCTGCGTCAAACAACCACGCTGGATCGTTCGGATGCTTTGCATAGGCAGTTGCGCGGCTGGCTAGGAAATAGAAACCGAATCCTCCCCATCCTTTAGCAGGATCAAGATAACCGTATGCATCACCTCCAAAGGTTGGGTCTTTTTTACCTTTTAGAAATTTACTTACTTCCTGTACCTGTTGCCAAGTTTTTGGAACACCCCATGCTCCTTTGTGGCCTTCAGACTTCCAGGCAGCTGCAAATCCGGCATCTTTAAAATAATCTGCCCTGTAGTTGAAGTTGTGACAATCTCCGTCAATTGAAACCCGATATGTTTTTCCATTCCAAGTTCCAACTGGAGCTTTCAGATAATCGACATAGTCATCCATCTCGATTTGTTCCTTGACCCATTCAGGCATTTCTGAGGCAAGTCCTTTTCCACAGACATCACCTTCAAACGGAGCGCCCATTTCTAAAATATCAAAGTCCACCGTTTGGGTAGCAATGGATTGTTGAAGTCGTGCATTATAATCCGCCTGCGCTAAATCAATCCATTTTATTTTTGCACCAGTATATTTCTCCCAAGGCTTCAGAAATCCTCTGAACAGAAAGTTGTGCAGGTTCTGATTGTTCAGTCCCATGAAGGTCAACTCAACCCCATCAAACTCACCTTTTGAAACACGTGCCTTTGTCGGATTAAGACACATGGCTCCGACTTTTTGCCAGTCAGAATCTGTAGGTGATCCCTTTCCAACTCCTGGGACTTTCAAAATATCACTTCTTAGGTTACTTGCAGCAGAAGCACTCTTGGCGAATAGGCCAAGACTTGCACCTGAACCAGCGGCAATTACGCTTGCTCCGGCAACAGCCGTAGACGCGTCCTTAACAAATTGGCGACGGTTTATTGTTTTTGCTTTGGTCATGATTCTCCTTTTAGGATATAATTAACAATCATTTGCAACACTGGATAGAGCATTTTGCGTCATGCAAAATTATTGCGCAAACGTTTGCGTTACGTCACTCCTGCGTTTTTCACAGAAATGTAAAAACGGACGCACCCCGCCCGAAATTATTCACAGTAGGTCTTTTAAATACAAAAATATTCCGTTTCTCTCAAGTTTTAAATATGATTTATTAAATATACTAAAACAAAAATACACCTTTTTCTAATACTTTTTCCCCGTTCAGATAAAGCGCCCCTTCT
>JAPKDT010000118.1 GCA_028822475.1 SAR324 cluster bacterium | reverse complement strand
AAGGGGTTCTTTTGAAAATTCGGAATCCTTGAGACGTCCTGGAAATGTCCCTACCTGAGTCAGGATACTCCTGATGGAAATTTGTGGTGTTTTATTTTTGATTTTAGTTGTCACAGGTTCTTTTTTAGACTGCCCTGACAAAACAATATCCGGAAAAATCAAATTTCCGTTGGAAACTTTACTCCCATACTTATGAGTTGTTAAACCTGAAACTTCGGGAAACGAGGTTACATTTGCGAAAAATGGTGACCACTCATCCCACTGCCAGTCATTTTTGCTGATTATCCCAGGATACCAGTAAATCATGGCACTCAGCAAAAATACGTGTAGGGCTGTTGAAAACAGGATCCCACCTGAAAAACGCCATTTCAACCCCATAAGCCAATCCAATTTTTATTCACCGCTGCTGAACCAGGAAAGACGTGAAGAAAGATTATGAAAAAAATAATTCTTTTCCATGAAAACTAATTTTGCCTGCCTGGAAGATTCACGAATCATAACTTCATCGCCTATCTCAAGCGGAACTTTTTCCTTGCCGTCAGCAGAAAGGTAAATTTCTTTTTCATGAGTTTGCTCCGATATTTGAAGCTTTATTTTTGATTCACCGGTTACTACCAGATGTCTGGAACGGAAATCGTATTCGTTCAAACCAGCGATAATCATGCAACGCAGTTCCGGCATAACAATCGGCGAACCCGCGGCCAGTAAATACGCCGTACTTCCAGTGGCAGTTCCCACGATTACTCCGTCTCCACGTACCCTGCGGATGTGCTGTTCGTTGATGTTCAACTCAACCGCGATCAGTCTGGTCGCTCCACGGACAACAACTTCATTTACCGCAAAATCCTTTCCATGCGGATGAACACACTCAAGTACTGAGCGTTCACTGATTATATATTTTCCCTCAAGTACACTCTGCAGCATATCGGTCAACTCTTCTCTGTCTCCCGCGGTCAGAAAACCTACATTGCCAAAGTTGACTGCCAAAACAGGACACTGTGGAAAAAGACTTAAAGCCGCAAGTACAGTACCGTCACCGCCGAAAGAGAGGACCAAATCCAGGCCCTCATTTCTTCCAGCTTTTCCTTCGAGAGCTAAAGTTTCGATACCATGAGGAACAAACCACTCCTGCACCAACTCCGTCATAGGCTGTTCAAATTGCGGGGAAAATATGCCTACTTTACGCAGCTTAATTTTATTTTCGTTCATCACTCTTTCATAGAATAATTTACCAAGTCTTTACAGCATCTTCGGGTACTTTTAGCTTTGTTGTCAAGTGAAAAAACCGGCTCCGTTGACTCTTAGGCGAATTGACTGATGTAAATTAAAAATCAATTTGCCTGATAATTGTATATTTCTCAGTCTCAAACTTGCGTTTCCGCAGAAAATGTGAGAGCATTTATAGGTTAAAATCATTAACTTAAAATATAAACAACTGTGAATACATTTTTAAGAAATATTGGAATCTGGCTCGTGATCGGCTTGGTGATGCTGATGCTTTTCAATCTGCTTGGACCAAGAGAATCAAACGATAGAAAAATTTCTTTTTCGGAATTCATTTCTCAAATCGAATCTGGATCTGTACTTGAGGTTACAATCCGCGGAAGTCAAATTCACGTTGTCAGTGACACAAACGGTTCTTTTCAAACTCAGGCTCCAAACTATCCTGCGTTATTTGAAATTTTGGATCGTCATCAGGTACGTGTACGTGTAGAACCGACAGATCAAACTAATTTGTTTATGGCGATTCTGAACAGTTGGCTGCCAATGATTCTGATCATTGGCATCTGGTTGTTCTTTATGCGAAAGGTTCAGGGCGGAGGAAACAACGCGATGGGTTTTGGAAAAATCCGCTCACGCATTACCAACACAGAAGACAATCCGATCAAGTTTGAAGACGTTCAGGGAATTGATGAGTCCCGTGAAGAATTGGAAGAAATTGTGGATTTTCTCAAAGATCCTGGAAAATTTGAGCGACTCGGCGGTGAAATTCCAAGAGGCGTTTTGCTGATGGGAGAACCTGGAACTGGAAAAACTTTGCTGGCCAAAGCAATTGCAGGAGAAGCTGCAGTACCGTTTTTCAGCATTAGCGGTTCAGATTTTGTGGAAATGTTCGTTGGAGTTGGCGCGAGCCGTGTCAGGGATATGTTTGCGCAGGGCAAAAAACACGCACCGTGTATAATTTTCATTGACGAAATAGACGCTGTTGGACGCAGCCGCGGAGCAGGACTCGGTGGCGGTAACGATGAACGCGAACAAACGCTAAACCAGTTGCTGGTTGAGATGGACGGTTTTGAAGTCAATGAAGGCATTATCGTGATCGCGGCGACGAACAGACCAGACGTACTCGATCCCGCACTACTGAGACCTGGACGTTTTGATCGTCACGTAGTTGTGCCGACTCCAGATATTAAGGGACGTGAAAATATTTTAAAAACGCACAGTAAAAGTATTGAACTGCATAAAGAAGTAAAATTGAACACAATTGCCCGTGGAACTCCCGGGTTTACCGGCGCAGATTTAGCAAACCTGGTTAACGAAGCAGCACTTTGGGCGGCACGTCAGGATAAAGACGCGGTGGAGAATGAAGACTTTGAATACGCGAGAGACAAAGTCATGATGGGTGCCGAACGGCGCAGTCTGATTATATCTGATGAAGAAAAAGAAACTACTGCATATCATGAAGTTGGACACGCGCTCGTGGCGGCCAGCATCGAAGAGGTAGATCCTGTGCACAAGGTGAGCATTATTCCGCGTGGACGTGCTTTGGGAGTTACAATGCTGCTTCCTGAAGAAGATCGGCACAGTCACAATAAACGTGGACTCCTCGGTCAGATTGCGATGACGATGGGCGGACGTGCGGCAGAGCACCTAGTCTTTAAACGTTTCACCACAGGTGCAAGTGATGACCTGAAAAGAGCTACTGAATTAGCGCGTAAAATGGTTTGCCAGTGGGGCATGAGCGAAAAACTTGGTCCGCTGACATACACAGAAGACGCAGGGCATGTTTTTCTGGGACGTGATTTACAGCAGCACAAGGAATTCAGCAATGAATCCATGAGGATGATTGATGAAGAAGTGCTTGAAATTCTAAATTCATCCTATGAACGCGCGAAGAAAATTTTGAAAACCAACCGCAAAGTGCTTGAATCTCTTGCCAAAACACTGCTGGAAAAAGAAACTATCGATGGAGACCAAGTACTGCAGGCAATGCAGCAGTTTGCTCCTAAAACCAAAAAATAGTTTTCGCAGGTTAACTCTGTTAATCAGAAAACTTCGAACCGCTTTCCCTTCCGGAGACTTTAGTGGAAACACTTTTATCAATTTTTACCGGCAACTTTCACCTTCGCTGGCAAGATCTGTTTGATATAGTCCTCCTCTCGCTTATTTTTTACCGAATCCTGCTTCTTATCCGTGGTACCCGTACCATTCCCATGTTAATGGGATTTGTTTTGCTGCTGGCCCTTTATCTTGTTTCGCTGATTTTGAATTTAGAAGCAACTCAGTTGCTGCTTGATAATTTAGGGCAATCGCTGGTGTTGGTGCTGGTTGTACTTTTTCAAACTGATATCCGCAATGGTCTGGCACAAATCGGAGTTTTCACTCTTTTCCGTGAAAGCAATCAGCAAAAAAAAGATGTGGTAGACAGTGTTTTGCAAGCCTGTCTGGTGATGTCAGAGCAGAGGATCGGAGCCCTCATAGTGTTTGAGCAGGAAGTCGGTTTGAAAAATTATAGTGACCGCGGCACACAGCTTAACGCGACTGTCAGCGAACCGCTTTTGCTGAGTATTTTTCATCCAAGCTCACCATTGCACGACGGGGCTGTGATTATCAACACTAAAGGGGATTTACTGGCGGCTCAGTGTATTTTACCGGTTTCGATGAGTAGCCGTCTCAGTTCTTTCCTTGGTACGAGACACCGCGCGGCAATTGGATTGACAGAAGAAACCGATGCGGCAGTCCTGATAGTTTCTGAGGAACGCAAAGAAATAAGTCTCAGTTACCGCGGACAGTTGATACGAGGAGCAAATGAGGATATTCGCAAAGCCCTGTTGGAAGTACTTTCCGGAAATATTCCGGCTACAATCCAGGACAAGGAAACAAAAGATGCTGCCAGAAAAGCTGCGACTGAGGCTGCAGTAAAAATTACTGGCACAGCAGATTCCACCAAGACATCCGAAAGTTCTGAAATACCGGCCAACTCCAATCCGTCAACTCCTATCCAGACAGAGAAAAATTAATGCGGATAAATGCTTCATACAAAGTGCTTGCAGTAGTTTTGGCTGTCTTCGTCTGGTTTCTCGCACGGAAATCTGGAGAACCGATACAGATGAGTTTTTACGCACCTGTTGTTTTTAAAAATGTGTCTCCTGAATTTCAGGTCACCTCTGATCCGCCCCAAGTCAACATTGTGGTGCACACCAACAGCAGGGATTCATTTAATCCTCAGGAGATTCAGGCAGTGCTTGATCTGGATAAAGCGCAGGAAGGAACGCTTTCGTATGTGCTGACTGAGAATCATATTTTATCACCGGTGAAAGTCGAGATAACACGCATTCATCCTTCACAAATCACGGTCAGGATAGAGGAACTGATTGAAAAATCTTTTTCGATCAAATCGCGTTATCACGGGACTCCCAAAAAAGGTTATCTGCTAGGTGACATAAAAATCGTTCCGGATACTCTGACTATGCGGGGACCGCGCTCGGTACTGGAAAAAATGGACCATATTTCAGCACATGAAATTGAACTGGAAGGTTTAAATGAAAGTGCCACTATGCGTGTTGAATTGGATTTGCCTGGAGGAAACGTACAGATCATTCATCAAAACGTTGATTTTTATACCGCGGAAGTCACGATCATTAGTCTGCCGATTAAGAAACGATTTGACAATGTAGCGGTATATTTGCGAAACGTGGATTATGTAAGTGTGATTAATCCAAAAACTTTTAATGTTTTTGTTGAAGGTCCGGAATACCTTATACAGGAATTGGATCGTGATGATCTTTTTGGGGAAATTGATCTATCCACATATGAACCCGGCAACTATCCTAAGGTGACGCCAAAAGTAGTAACTCCGGAAGGAATCACTGTACTGCAGCAATGGCCCATCGTTTCTGTCTGGGTTAAGAATGAAAAAAATAGCTTAAAATAATAACAAAAATAATGATTGCATTACACATCAACATCGATCACGTTGCCACAGTAAGACAGGCACGGCAAATTAGTGAACCGGATCCTGTGACCGCCGCCGGACTTGTAGAGCTGGCAGGCGCGGACGGAATCACGATTCATCTGCGTGAAGACCGCAGGCACATCATTGACAGGGACGTACGGATATTGAGGGAAACAGTGCAGACCAGACTCAATCTGGAAATGGCCGCGACAGCAGAAATGTTCGGCATCGCCCTGGAAACGCGTCCTGACATTGTAACTCTTGTGCCGGAAAAACGGGAAGAGGTGACAACCGAAGGCGGACTTGATGTAGCAGGTGCTCCGGAATCAATGCACAAAGGAATCGCGCAACTGCGGGAAGCTGGAATCAGAGTAAGTTTATTCATCGATCCGGAAGAGGAACAAATCGAGGCCAGTCAAAAAGCCGGTGCGGAAGATGTTGAACTGCACACCGGATGTTACGCAAATGCGGAAAGAGGAATTCTGCAGGACAAAGAATATGAACGTCTGGTTTCAGCAGCGGAATTTGCGAATGAGCAAAATTTACAGGTAAATGCTGGGCACGGACTGAATTACATCAATACTCAGCGTATTTGCGGATTACCGCATTTGCGTGAATTAAACATCGGTCACAGTATCGTTAGTCGGGCAATTTTTGTCGGTCTTACTCAAGCAGTACAGGAAATGAGAGAAATCATAATTCTTAATTCATAATAATTTTATGGCAAAAGAAATCATCATAAATCACACTTCGCACGAGACACGTGTCGCAGTGATGGAGGGCGGAGTCCTTTCAGAACTGCATCACGAACGAGAAAAAAAATTGCGAGTTGTGGACAATATTTACAAAGGAAAAGTGCTGAATGTTCTACCGGGAATGGAGTCCGCATTTGTGGACATTGGTGCAGAACGGGCGGCTTTTTTACATATTGATGACATCCTTCCGGAACATGAAATTCTCGGAAATACATCAAATAAAAACGGAGACAAACAGAAAATCAGCCAACTGATTAAGGAAGGTCAGGATGTGCTGGTGCAGGTTTCAAAAGGACCAATTGGCACCAAAGGCGCCCGCATCACGAATCATGTGTCCATTCCCGGAAGAAACCTGGTTTACCTGCCGACAGCTCAAACTCTTGGAGTTTCACGTCAAATCAGTATCGACAAAGAACGTGATCGCCTCAAGGATATTGTCAATCGTCTACGTCCGGAAAATTCCGGATTCATCATCCGGACGGTTGCAGAAGGCCACACCGAAGAAGATTTACATTCCGATATTAACTACCTTGTTTCAATTTGGGAAGATGTGCTGGAAAAATACAAAACCC
>JAPKDT010000117.1 GCA_028822475.1 SAR324 cluster bacterium | reverse complement strand
CGCCCATTACGGATGCGGTTAAAAAGCTTTCCAGCATACCGACCAAAAATAATTCGGGTTGAACTTTCAATTTTCTGGCAATATCTTTATAGGGATTGTTCCATGGAACAGTTAGTTCGCAGAGTTGCCAGAGTGAAACTATGGCAGCCTCGTCTGCTGTTTGAAAAGGTCGGATAGAGAGTGGTCTTTCAGACATCAGTCATTACGGATAAAGGTAGCATTTCTGGATGAAAGCAGGTAAACAGGGTATTTAATGCTTTCTAAAACGTAAGCGGAAATTCCCTGATCTGAAGTCCACCAGTTTGATTCATTGTAAATATCATTTTTAGCTGCAGACATTTCCAGATGTATCTCTGATCCGGAAAATACTGTTTGAAACGCATGATATGCTCTCCGCGTATGAAACGCGTCAGTAACTAAGATCAGCCGCTTAAAACCCGCTGTTTCGCTAAATTTTCTGAGATCATAAGCTTCGTCAAACGTAGATGTTGCCCCGCCTTTGAGAGAAGGTACAGTGATGATTGGAACACTTAGTTTTAGTTCATCAATCATCGCCAGTGCAATTTCCTCATTTGTTGCAAAAAGATGTGCGAAACGCACGTTCATCTTTTTTTCATCTGTCAACAACAGCCGTGACGCATAATCTTCAGAGAAAAGGTTTAAGGCATGAGGTATTCTGGTAGCTTTCCCGCCAGAGAGGATCACAATCGCATCTGCACCGGAAGTGGCATTATTGACTGTATAAAATTCCGCGTAGTTTGTCAGGATAGACTGATATTGAAAAATTGCGGTTGCCACAATTGTGGATACGGAAATGAAAACAATTAGCCATTTTTTCATTTTTGGTTTTTTTCAGCAAGAAGGGAGATTAATCTATCCCGCAGTTAATTTACGGGAGTGGCAGTTCTAAATTATTTACTTCAATAATTCCGGCTTCAGTTAAAATTCCATTCATCAGCACATCGTGCTTTTCAGTCGGCACTTTTTCAATAACTTGAAAATCAAACGCTATCGCTAAACGGAAAGCACATGTCTGCTCCAGGAATCTGTCGTAATAACCTTTCCCGTAACCGAGCCTTCCTCCATGTCTGTCAAAAGCAACTCCGGGAATTATGACAAGATCAAAACTTTCCGGAGTCATCGCAATTCTTACTTCGGGGGAAGGTTCTAAAACACCTAAAGCTCCAGAACATAAATTCTCAAATGATTTAAGTTGTGAATGAAAGAGTTCAAACGTGCCTGGGAGTATACAAGGGACAGCGACCGTTTTTCCAGATTCCCAGGCGGACTCAATAATTAGGGCGGTGTCTGGCTCGTCTGCTTTGGAGATGAAAATATGGATTGTTTCTGCCTGCCTGAAAACTTCCCAATCTTGCAGAAACTTCAACATCCGTTGCTCTGCAGGAGTTTTCTCTGCGACAGTATATGCGCGACGTTGCTTCAGGACAGTTTGGCGGGTTAGCTTTTTGTCTAAAAGCAACTGCTCAGACATTGTCAATAACAGCGTACTGCATCACCATTAAGAATGGCGGTTCTAAAATTTGAAGGAACTATTCCCCACGAAAAATCCTCCTGTACACGGAATAATTTTAACTGACCTATTCGATCAAATTCAATGCTGGTGATCTGTTTTCCGTTTGCCCCTTTCTTTTCTTTTACAACTCTGCGGAAAATTTTGCAAACCTGATCTTCTGTTATCCGGCTACGCCGTCCCAGATTTACTCTGACGTAGAGCCGATTAGCACGTGACTCGACAATAAAACCTCCAAGGGGGAAACGTCCCCGAACGAGACCTCCAACTTCTTCCCAAAGATCACTTGACTCAGAAAAAACATATGTGAACTCATGGTTCATTTCATTCTTTACAGGATCCTCAACTCGGTAAATCCTGAAGCTGATATAGGTGCTCCATTCTGTTGATGAAACTTTTCTTGGACTAGACTGCACACTCATCAAAACAATGTAACGTACACGCAGCCATTTACCTAATTCAATGGTCTGACTTATTAGTTCGTCATCAATTCTACGTAATTTATTTTTCTCGAGTGATGTTCTCAGTGGCGCAAACTGACTGCTGTTCAACGCCCTCTCAACCCTGACGTCGTCAATAATTTTAAGGTCACCGTGTTCCTCGAGTACAGATTGTACAAAACTTACACTGAGCGTTTTATGATATCTTGAAAGGTTTTCAGAAAATTGTACAGGGACAAATGCAACGAATGACTTGGAAGTCCGTAGTTCTTCAGGAGTAGGTTTGATGGGAGCCTCCAGACCTGTGTCCAGAGGGGCATTCATGAGAGAGATGGGCTTTGCCCCGCATCCGCTGACCAACAGCAGGAATACAAAACCGAGCCCAAATAACAAAAAGGTGTTGCTCTTAAAATTTAAAAGCCGTAACGACAAAAAACCTCTTAATAACGGTAGTGATTAGCCTTATAAGGTCCTTCAATTGGAAGATCCAAATATTTTGCCTGTTTTTCACTCAGTTGGGTTAACTTCACCCCTAATTTATCTAAATGGAAACGGGCAACTTTTTCATCCAGAATTTTTGGAAGGACATAAACCTTGTTTTCATAATCTTCACCTTTTTCCCAGAGGTCTATTTGAGCCATCACCTGGTTTGTGAAACTAGCTGACATCACAAAAGCAGGATGTCCTGTTGCACAACCTAAGTTAACCAAACGTCCTTCTGCAAGCAAAATCATTCGTTTCCCATCAGGCCAGACATACTGATCAACCTGCGGCTTGATATTGATCTTTTTTAGTGAAGAATCATTGTTCAAGGAAGAAACCTGAATTTCTGTATCAAAATGACCTATGTTACACACAAGTGCCTGATCTTTCATGGCATCCATATGCTCACGACAAATGATATCGGAACAGCCTGTTGTGGTAACAAAGATGTCACCAATAGAGGCGGCATCCTCCATAGTAACAACTTGATAACCTTCCATGGCTGCTTGTAATGCACAAATCGGGTCAATTTCAGTCACAAGTACTCGAGCACCTTGCCCCCGCAGTGATTGCGCTGAACCTTTTCCAACATCTCCATAACCTGCAACAACAGCAATTTTACCGGCAATCATCACGTCGGTAGCGCGTTTAATCCCGTCAATAAGTGATTCACGGCATCCGTACAAATTATCAAATTTACTTTTAGTAACAGAATCATTTACATTGAATGCAGGAAACTTAAGCAATCCCTGACGTTCCATTTGCTCCAATCGATGGACTCCAGTTGTTGTTTCTTCCGAAACCCCTTTAATTCCTGAGAGTAAATCCGGACGTGTTTCATGAACGTAGCCGGTTAAATCACCGCCATCATCAAGGAGGATATTAGGACCATTTCCTTCAGGCCATTCCAAAGTCTGCTTCAGACACCACCAGTATTCTTCTTCGGATTCACCTTTCCAGGCAAATACCGAAACTCCCGCTTCAGCCATTGCAGCGGCTGCTTCATCCTGCGTTGAAAAAATATTACATGAAGACCAGCGTACTTCTGCGCCCAGATCGACCAGAGTCTCAATCAAAACCGCGGTTTCTACTGTCATGTGCAATGAGCCGGTTATCCGTGCGCCTACAAGCGGTTTATTATTCTTGTATTCTTCTCGAAGCATCATCAGTCCCGGCATTTCGTGTTCTGCCATGGTGATGCTTTTACGGCCTAATTCGGCTAGTGTTAAGTCTGCTACTTTATAATCTTTTTTGCCTGTTTCCATCTGCTTGACTCCTTCTTGCATGTCTTGATACTCTCTTTTCATATTACCTTTTTTGTTTGGTTAATGGTTGAAATAAATTTAACTGTCTTCAAAAGAACATTCTTTTTGTTACGTAAGGATTATATGTGATCTGCTTTGATAAAAGCAAGATATATCATTATATGGGTATGTAATGATGTAAGATCCAAAATAAAATTAATTTAACACGGATTTTAGGCTAAAAAGAGCAGTTATGGAACTTATAATTCAAATGAGTAAATATTGTATAAATACTCAAATTCCTGAAATATATGCTTTTTTATGATAACTTATATAAGTTATCAATGTATTTGCAAGTAACTATAATCTTTATATAAATTTTAATTAAGTATATATCAAATCAAAAAAAAGCATATAAAATCAATTATTTTATAAATAAGTACTTGCAATGCCTTGTGATTTAACATATAACCAATCAGACAACTTCTAAAACAGATGTTTTTTTAGCACTACTGATCATTAAATAGCTAATAATTTTCACATGGATGTGCAAAATAATTTAGTGATCCTTTAATGGAAACCCTCTAGCGTTTTTTTATGCAGAATGGATAATATGATTCATACTCTTAATAAAGTCACGCTTAGAAACCAGCATAAAGTTCCCAAGAAAATTAAAATACGGAGAGCTGCACTTGCTTCAAAAAGAACTATAAAGCAAGATAGACCAGAAAAAAAACTGGATGAATCAAGGTTAAAAAGATCACATTTTGGTTTACTTGCAATTTTTATTTTTACTGTAACCTTTTACCTGAGTTCGTTTCTCCCCCTCTCTTCTTTAAGTACTCCAACTCTACCTCTAAAAACACTGCATGAACTCAATTTATTAGCAGCAAATGTTAGTGAGTTGATGCTCGAAGGCAGTGACAGTACTACAAAAATTGAGAAGCTGCTGACTCAAAAATATAAGGGTGTAACGCAGCTTGATTATCGCATTCAGGAAATAATTAGCACAAATGAAATTATTCCCCACAATGATAAGACTGAATTTCTTAGTCAAATAGGCAATACGGTTTCATTCCAGATACCAGTTGGTAGAGATGGAACTCAAGGGATTTTGATTGTAACACAGGATATTTCACCTTTTGCAAAAAAACCTTTTTGGATACGTTTATTGATCAGTGGTAGTGTCGCCCTGTTGATCGTTGCTTTGCTAGTTTACAAACAAACGCGTCTCATTACGGATCAGGTCGATGTTCTGTGTCAACACTTTGTTAAATATAGACGTGAAAATGAAACAGGAGATTTATATAGTCCGCAAACCTCTGATGCAAGTACACTAATCGGGCAGCGAATCGGAGTCCTGGAAGAACTATGGACACGTTTCCAGTCAATGCAGGATGAGTTAGCACAAAATGTGGAAGAACTGGAAGACTCAAAACTGACACTTGAACAAACTGTGACAGACCTGCAACTGGCAAAAAAGAAGGAGCAACGCCTGGTTGAATTAGGTAATACAGTTGCTGAATTTGGTCACGACATCCGTAACGCAAACGGCTCCATTTCAAGTTTTGCGACTTTGCTGATAAAAATACTGGACAAGGATCGTATACAGGCAATGGAGGTGGTTCAGGCTTTAACCTACATACGCAGGATAAAAAATTCTTCAAACAACGTCACAGGACTCACCACAGATATTCTGGATTTTGCATCAGGCAGGATGGAGATTCGTCCGGAAATATATCAACTGGATGAGTTTCAGGAGCAAATTGAATCTCAACTTGGTTTTATCGAGAATTTCCCTTTGCATTATCGTGTCCCTGCAGGACAACCTGCTTTTCTACTGCGCTTTGACGGACGAAAGATAATTCGTGTGATTGTGAATCTTATCAAAAATTCTTGGGAGAAATTTCAGGATACGCCTGATACTAAAGATGGAAAACCTGCTCAGATAGAAGTTCGCTTTATTCCACAAAGTATGCGTGAACTAAAAATTCAAATTGTTGATAATGGAAGCCCAATTCCGGATTCGATTATTGCTAATCTGTTTCAATCTTTTCAAACAGAAGGCAAGTTAATGGGGACTGGTCTGGGACTGTCAATAGGAAAGCAACTTATAGAAGCGCATGGAGGAACTATTCGTGGATGCAATCTGCTGGATAACCGCGGAGTTGTTTTTGAAATAATTCTTCCGGACTGCGTCATACCTGCTCCTTCACGCACGGTTCAGAAACAGAATGATTCTTTTTCACTGAGTGCGTGAATTCCAAATAACCGGAAATGATAGCTAACTGATACGCAACATCATCCCGCCTTTTACTCAAACAGGGTTCACCCACTTTACAACTGCATCTTCCTGAATGCAGGTATAGTTGAGGCTTGAGCAAGCATGCTGTTCTTCCAAAAGCATAAAATCCAAATCGTACATGAATGAACGTACTGCCTGATCAACGGATTCGTCAAATTCTTTGGACTGAATTCGTTTCTGTAATTTTGTGTCAACATTCTGATGATACATTTTGTAATCCTTCCAAAAATGGTCTGAGAAAATGAGCGTGCACTTTTTGTTATCTCCATGATGGGTACATTGTGCAGACTAAACTTGTACTTCTTGTATTCATTATCGGCAGACACATAGAAATCTTGAGCTAAAACAGCTTAATTATTTAAAGACCTTCACAAATCAGTTCAATCATATTTGTCAAGATTGAAAAAACATCCGAGCTAGAAAGAGCAGGAAGGCATGAAAGAATCTAGTGTTAAATTAGCTTCGTCAGAAACTTGATTTTCAGTACTAAGATTGTCATAATTATGCGTAAGCTTAAGCTAAATTTTTTATAATAGAGTGAAAAAGAAATGATGAAACTATTATGCTTT
>JAPKDT010000116.1 GCA_028822475.1 SAR324 cluster bacterium | reverse complement strand
TACTGGCTCTGGAGCAAAAAAAATAAGATATTTGCCAGCCGAAACAACAAGGTTGATCCATTTATCACGACAATTGAAGCAATTGAACTGCAAACCTTTTTAGCTTGGGACACACCGCGTTCATGTCTTGAAAGTGACGGAATACGTTACGGCAAGCAATTTAAGCTAAAATTTCCACCAGAACTACCACATGAGCCGGGATGCCGTTGTGAAGCCACGAAGCTATTTTATACATCTGATGATGTTTTTCAAGGTACTTCGCCGATTTTAACACACAAGTCGGCGTTGGGAGACATTAGCGCTAAAGATGCATTATTGCTAAAAAACATTTTACTCAAGATAATTAATGATCCTGAAGCAGACAGTTTTACCGATTTTATGTCACAGTTTGAGTCAAGTAGTTTTTCAGCAGATATTCGTTCGCAGGCAATTATAATGTTAGAACAGGCGTTTAAAGCAGCCAAAAATGAATGAATAAAACAGCAAGTCTTGAGTTTAGCACAACGACCTCCTGACTTACAGCAAACCAGCAGTAGAAATATAAATCCAAATTAAAAAAAGCAGACACACTATGAAAAGGCTGACTCAGTTTATCAAGTGGACATTCTGGTTAGTTATAATTACAGGTGTTATTTCCGCGTCTGCTCTCGGCGTATTTCTGTTTGAACTCAGTAAAACTTTACCGCAAAATCTGGAGGACGAACTCCACAAAAGAAATGATGTTTTACCGACTGTTCTTTATGACCGTGAAGGTAATCAGATTGAAGAACTTTTTATCCAGAGAAGGATAGTAGTTCCCTACGAACAGTTTCCTCCACATCTTTTGCAGGCACTGGTTGCCAGTGAAGATTCTCGTTTTTTCTCTCACCTCGGAATAGACCCGCTGAGAATCCCCATAGCTTTCCTTGCGAATCTAAGAGCAGGCCGTATTGTTCAAGGTGCAAGTACCCTGACTCAGCAAACAGCGAGACTGTTTTTGTTGACCAGAGAAAAGCAGCTTGTCCGTAAACTCAGGGAGATGTTGCTTGCTTTCAGGATGGAGATGCAGTTTTCGAAACAGGAAATCCTTTCGCTCTATCTGAACAAAGTATATTTGGGTAACGGGGAAGGTATTGAAGCCGCTTCACAGGGATATTTTGGCAAGCATGCAGTAGAGCTTAATCTCGAGGAAAGTGCCCTCTTAGTCGGGATTCTTCCTGCACCCTCACGTTACGCTCCTCACGTTAATCCGGAATTCGCCTTGCTACGCAGAAATATTGTTTTAAGACGAATGCGTCAAGAAGGCTTCATCTCGGAGCAAGAATTGCAGAAAGCAAGCGAGAAGCCAATCAGCTTAATTCGAGTCCATGATTCAACCACAGAGGCGACCTCATATTATGTCGAACATGTACGGCGTTACCTGATCAAAAAATATGGTTCTAAAGTTCTCTATCAGGGTGGTCTTAAGGTTTTTTTAGCAATGGATTTGAACTATCAGACATATGCTCATGAGGCTTTACGGAAAGGTATCTTAGAGTTAACGAAAAGACAGGGATTTCGTGGTCAACAAAAGGATCTAAACTTTGATAATAGCAGTTCTAGAGATAATTCTAGCTTAGACAACACTGTGAAAATTGATTCATTGTTTCTCGGAAATATCGTAGGCGGAATAGTCAATGAAGTCAGTGAGAAAAAAGTTTCTGTAAAATTAGGTGAATCTTCAGGAACTCTGGAGTGGAACAATATTAAAACCTGGAGAAACGGGAATATTCTGAAAGATGAAAGGCCATCCCGAATTGCAAAACCATCCGAAATATTTTCTACCGGTGATGAAATTCAGGTAAGACTTGCCGATTATGACACAACAAATAATTCCTTCCGTCTGGAGCTATATCAGGAACCGCTAGTCAATGGTGCTTTATTGGCGATGGATCCAAAGAACGGAGAGGTTTTATCAATGTCCGGTGGTTACCGTTATGGAGAGAGTGAATTTAACCGTGCTATACAGGCACTGAGACAGCCTGGATCATCATTCAAACCTCTCGTTTACTCTGCAGCATTAGACGCGGGTTTTACACTCAGCAGCGCGTTGATCGACAGTCCGAGGGCTTATGCCACAGGAGCGCAAACCGCGGGAGATGCAGAGATATGGACTCCTAAAAATTATGGAGATAAAATAATGGGCAAAGTTTCACTGCGTACTGCTCTGGTTAAAAGTTTAAATTTGCCTACAATAGGACTTTGTGAAGAATTAAAACCAAAACACATCATCGCCTACAGCCGCCGTTTTGGTATCACTGCAAATATGATGGAAAATTTAACCACATGCCTCGGTTCATTATCCACGACTTTACAGGAGATGATAACTGCTTACGGAGTTTTTGCGAATCAAGGACGTCTAGTAAAACCCATCTACATCCTGCGTGTAGAAGATCAGGCAGGAAATACTCTTGAGTCAAGCCTGCCTGAGTTTAAACAAGTCACCTCAGAAGAAACAGCGTTTCTGCTGAGCAACGTGTTACAGGATGTGGTTCAGAGCGGAACCGGAAGGCGGGCGCGTGCGATTGGACGACCTTCTGCCGGAAAAACTGGAACCACGAATGATAGCGTTGATGCGTGGTACATTGGTTACATTCCGCAACTGCTTACCGGGGTTTATGTAGGATTTGACAAACCAAGGAGAATGGGGAGGTCGGAAACAGGAGCTAGGGCAGCAGCACCAATCTGGATCGACTTTATGAAAAATGCAGTTGCCAACCTCCCGACAGAACAATTTAAACAACCTCCGGGGATCACTACAGTTAAAATTCACAAATCCGGAAGACGTGCAATACCCTGTGATGATGCTAAAGAAATAAAAGAGGAACACTACAAAACCGGAACAGAACCTGTTTTGGATCTGTCACGTTCCGGAAGGTGCGGACAGACAGTAACTGAGAAAATAGAAAAAGAGGAAATTGAACCTGAGCTGTAGTGGAGAAAAATGAGGAGCTGCATCCTAAAAGGTTCAGGGCAGAAACAATGTTAAATCCCTGAACCTTGAAGATAGTAGTCTTAGTTCAAAGCAGCTTTGAGTTTGCTGCCAGCTTTGAATTTTGCACTTTTCGAAGCTTTAATATTTATTACCTGTGAAGGATTTTGAGGGTTTCGTCCGACGCGAGCTGCTCGGTTAGACACAGAAAATGTGCCGAAACCAATCAGTGTGAGAGAATCACCACTTTTAAGTGTTTTTTCAACGGTGGCAGTGAAAGACTTCAGAAAACGATCTGAGTCAGCTTTTGTAAGTCCAGTGTCTGCTGCAAGAGCATCAATAAGATCAGATTTGGTCATAGTCATTATCCCAGAAAAGATTAATAAAACGGTTGGGCAGACCAGCTAGTATTACCCTTATACATTAAGAATACTGCTAATACGCATCTCAGCGAACAAACAGTTATCGATGAAATACTCATGGTAAACTTTCATCAACGGTACCAAAAATATTATTATTTAGAAAATTAGTCAAGGCTTGACAAGAAATAAATGGATTTTTTTCAAAAATTAGACAAAATAGTGGTTTTTCCAACATTTTCTGCAGGAATGCGTACTTCAGTCAGGCAACTCAATGGTTTCGAGAAACTGATTTTTTTTCATGATCAAAGTGCGTTTACGCTGCTTTTCATCGCTTCATTATTTCTGCATATATTTCTTGGTTTAACTATCGGAATTATTTCGGATTTATGGGTAGAGGAACCACCACCTATTCGTGCCAGAATTGGTGTCAGTTACGCGAAACTGCCTTCAAAACCGACTCTCAGTAAAAATCCAAAACCAATTATTAAGAAACCTGTTTTACAGCAACTTGAGACAGGATTGAAACCAAAACTGCACAAGATTGTTCCGGAAAAACCTGTAGTGAATAAACCTGCTCTTGACAATAATCTGAAAAATAATGTGCCGCCAAAGCCTGCTATAAAGGAAACTGAAGTTCCTCGACTTAAAATGTCTCAGCCTCAGATTACAACTAAGGCATCAAGCATTAAGCAGAGTCCCAAACTAAGTTCGCAAGCCTTAAAAAAACCCCTCAGACCTTTGCTACTTCAGCCTGACTCTGCGGAAAGGACAGGTGCGATTACTAATTTACCAAATTTGAGCAAGGAGACTGTTCCTCTTTCTCCTATTAGGTCAAGGAAATCTGTACTAAAGCCAAGCCAGATAGAATTACCAGAATTTTCGCGTGAAGAGATTTCACCACAAAAATTAAAAACGCCAAGTTTTTCAAAACCTTTAGATCTGCGTCCGCAGAATCTTCCGGAAATATCGCAGCCTACTTTAGATAATATGCCGACAATCTCTCCGGTCAAACCTTTAGCAGAAGCTGCTAACAAACCTGAACTCAGACTTGAAGAATTATTCCCTGAAGAAATAAAACTTAAGGAACCTCTAAAGGATTTAAGAATTCCAGAAAAGACACCTCTCAGCAAAACGAAAGAAATATCTGATACAAACTTCCTGCAGCGTAAAAAGATAACTCAGTTGGCAGGAGAGGAATATAATCTGCACATCCGTACTCAGATCATTCCAAAACTTGGGACTTACCCTACGGAGTTGTTTGTACGTATCGAATTAAAAATTATTGCATCAGGTAAAATTATTGAGTATAAAGTCATTGCAAAAAGTGGATCCCCTTCTTTCGATCAGGCTGCAGAGCTTGCCGTACGCAATGCGGTCCTGGATCCTCTACCCCAAGCTCTGGCTAAGAATCCTCCCTACATCGTGTTGATTCGGATAGTACCTCAAAATTAATTATTGGATTTTTCCTAAATTTATGCGCTTACACAAAATTTTATTAAGACAACTTTCAGTTAGATTCCTCTTCATTATTTTCTGCCTTTGTTTCACGTCTTCGCTGCAGGCACAGACTTATTCCAACGAGGAGATTGTCATCAGCGGATTGGGCTTTGCCAGATTCGGTGTAGCCATGGTTCCAGAAGATAGTTTTTCTGAACATCCTGACGCGCGACGCTGGCTGCGGATTATCGACCGTAACCTCTGCTGGAGCGGTGTATTCTTGGTAACAGACTCACGCTATAAAACCTGCCGAACAGCAGGTTCTGCTCAGGTCGACATGAAAATTCTGCTCAAGCTGGAACGCAGGTATTCAGACTCAGGTGCTTTAGTTTCAAAACATTTAATGCTTACGGTTGCGGATAATGATGGTGCGGAACTGTTTCCACTTGATTTACCTCTACGTAAAAATCGTTTCAAGGAAGAGGAGTTGATGGATTTGATTAACAACATGTCCGCCAAACTCACAGGTCTTGAAGGTGTCCTTGGAAGCACAATCGCTTTTACCCTCAAACAGCCTAAACGTCGTAAAATCATTGCCATGATCAATACACACGGGAAAAAATTGGCAGCAGTTTCAAAAAATTCTTCTATCAGTCTACTGCCGAGTTGGAGTCCACAGGGTGATGCCATTGTTTATACGACTCTAAGCCGCAGCGGAACTGCAATTATTTATAATAATTTTAAAAATCGACCGGTAAAGATACTGCGCTCCAACACGTCGGCTACACGTGCTTCAAAAAATTTTCTGAGTGTCAGCGGAGGCAGTTGGTATTCCGAGGGACGTCAGCTCATTGTGACTTTAAGTCGTATGGGCAACACAGATTTGTATACCTTTGACAGACAAAAAAGGAAGGAAACACGTTTGACCACTCACCGGGCGATTGACACTGTTCCTGATTTATCTCCGGATAATGAGCATCTTATATTTGTCTCAGACCGTACCGGTCATGAACAGATCTTTTATCTGCAGCTAGGCACAAAAATCCCATTTCAACTCACTTTTGGTCGAGGCAGTAGCAGTGACCCCGTCTGGTCTCCGGATGGAACTCTCATCGCTTATTCCAAAATCAGTAATGGACACAGCCAAATCCATTTGATGGATCCGTTTACCGGTGAAGATCACTCGCTCACAAGGGGACGTTACAATTCTGAACAACCAACCTGGTCACCGGATGGTCGTCAAATCACTTTTGTTTCTTCCTCAACCGGCAAGGACAAATTGTATATTATGTTTGTGGACGGAACCGGACGACGGCGTTTGACGCGTACACCCAAAGATTTTGAAGAAGGTTCCCCGACCTGGACTGCAAGGAAATTTTGATGCAAATAAATGATTGGCAGACTGAACAGGATGCTAAAGTAATCCGGCAGGAAAGACAAAAAGCAAGAGAACTCAGGAAATCGCAATGGTGGAAAAACAGGAGAGCGACTAACTTATGCTATTATTGTGAAACACCGACTCCTGCACGTCAATTGACAATGGATCATTTGGTCCCTTTAGCACGCGGAGGACGGAGCGTGAAATCAAACCTAGTACCTTGCTGTAAATCCTGTAATACACAGAAAAAAAACTTGTTGACCATTGAATGGAGTGAATTTTTGGAAAATATTAAAATAAAATAGTGACGTTTTTTATGTAAAATTATATTTGTTGTAAGTTCTTAATTTCCTCGCATTTGTATTATACCCCTCACTATTTTCAAAGTTTTCAGCTTTTAAAGCTTTACAAACGTGTTGGTTAAGGCTAGCATCACAGCGTCATGATGTATGGTTTTTTTAGTTGAATTACTAGCACAAACCT
>JAPKDT010000115.1 GCA_028822475.1 SAR324 cluster bacterium | reverse complement strand
TTTTCAATTTTTGGCACCAATGATTTTGCTGCTGGCAAGTATTGGTTCTTATATTGGACGAGGACTTGTTCTGGATGTGATAATAATGTTTGGGGCCGGAATTATGGGCTTTTTACTAAGACGATCCGGATATTCTATCCCCGGAATTGTGCTGGGTATTATTCTTGGTAAAATAGGTGAGCAGAATTTTGCTCAGGGAATGCAGATGGTGCATTACGATGTCCTCGAATATCTGTCACGGCCAATTTGCCTGTTGTTAATAATTGCGGGTTCATTAACTTTGATTACTGGTATTTACAAAGCTTTGTCATATTCATTGAAATCCTGAATATGTTGTCAAAAACATGACAACTAAAACTCTCCTACAAGAGAAATCTTCAATACGCATCATTTTCTGGATTTGCATTGCTGAAATTTTGACAATGCAGGGTGTCTTCACATTTTCATCCATGCTGCCTTTCTTCCTGACTGAATGGAAACTGGATAGTGTTGACGCAGGCTGGATTAGTGGGATCTACTATGGATCATACATGATTTCAGTTATGATTCTGGTCAGCCTCACAGACTGGATTGATGCAAAAAAAATTTACATTACAGGTGTTTTGATTACTCTTGTCAGTTGCGTCGGTTTCGCACTGTTTGTTGAAGGGTTCTGGAGTGCTATGATGTTCAGGATACTCGGAGGAATAGGCCTGGCTGGTACTTATATGCCCGGACTTAAAGCCTTAACAGATCGTCTATCTGGTACATCAAGGATTCGTGCAACTTCCTTTTATACTGCTTCCTTTGGTGCGGGCACCGCACTTTCTTTCTTGATAGGTGGTTCTATTCTGGAGTGGTTTTCATGGGAAACTGCTTTCTGGTTCGCAGGCTTATGTGCTTTGCTGGCACTGCTGATTGTAGCAATAGTCCTCGAAAACCGTCCCAACAATGTTGGCGAACGCTCCGGGCTGCGTTCGCTGGATTTCAGACCTGTGTTAAGAAACAAGAACGCAATGGGATGGATAGCCTGTTATTCAACTCATAATTATGAACTGTTTGCATTCCGTTCCTGGAGCGTCGTCTACCTGACTTTTGCGTTGTCAGGAGTTTCTGGAGGATTCAACATTCAACCTTCAGTCATTGTTTTCTTTGGTGTATTACTCGGTATGCTGTCCAGTATCATCGGCAATGAATTATCAATGCGTTACGGAAGAACACGTACCGTAGTCGCTATCATGTGTATCTCTGCTGTTTTAGCAGTTGTGATTGGAAATAGCATAGGAATTTACACACCATTGTTGATCGTACTTGTACTTGTTTATGGATGTTTTATTACCGGTGATTCTGCGTCAATTACCACAGGCGCAATTGAAAGTTCTGCTGAGGATAATCGTGGGGTTACGATGGCGGTTCATTCCAGCATAGGTTTTATCGGTTCCTTTCTTGGACCTATTGGTTTCGGAATGGTACTCAATTCTTTTGGAGGTCATAACAGCTCAGAGGGCTGGCTTTGGGCATTCTCATCAACAGGGTTTGTACTTATTATAGGTCCTCTTATCTTATTATTTCTCCAGAATTTGAATAATAAAAAAAGATAGCAATGATGATCAACTTGGAAATTCAAAAAAAGTGTCATTTCGTACGAAGGGTGAACAGTTCAATATGATCATCATGTAAAAAACAAATATTCATTTATTTCTGTGAACTTGATTGATTGTATGAGGTCTTTTATACTGTTATTTTAATAAATATTCTTCCACATATTGTTACAGTAAATCATGTCAGTTCTTATCAACAATAATACAAAATTACTGATCCAGGGAATCACCGGTTCCCAGGGAATGCTCCACACCCGCGGTTGTAGAGAATACGGTACCAACGTAGTTGCCGGCGTCACACCGGGCAAAGGTGGACAGGACTTTGAAGGTATACCGATCTATAATACTGTTCAGGAAGCAGTTAGGGTAACTGGGGCAAATGCGTCAATGATTCTTGTTCCACCACCTTTTGCTGCGGATGCCATCATGGAAGCTGCCGATGCAGAAATACCATTGATTGTCGCCATCACGGAGGGTGTACCTGTTGTGGATATGGTACGTGCGGTTTCATTTGTACGACAAAAAGGCTCACGTCTGATTGGACCGAACTGTCCAGGCATTATTACTCCGGGTCAATGTAAAATTGGAATTATGCCAGGACCGATTCATAAAACCGGTTCTGTCGGTATCGTTTCCCGTTCCGGAACCTTGACTTATGAAGCCGTTGGACAGATAAGCAGAGTAGGGTTAGGGCAATCAACCTGTATCGGTATCGGCGGAGATCCTGTGAACGGTACAAACTTCATTGACTGCCTGAAACTATTTGAAGAGGATGAACAAACAGAATCAATAGTTATGATAGGAGAAATTGGAGGAGACGCCGAAGAACAAGCCGCTGTTTTTGCAAAAGAAAATGTTTCCAAACCGATAGTAAGTTTTATTGCCGGACAAACAGCGCCTCCTGGGAGACGTATGGGGCACGCCGGCGCAATTATTTCCGGTGGCAAAGGTACCGCCGCTGAAAAAATGAGTGCTTTGGAGGAAGCGGGAATTCACGTGGTTAAAACTCCTGCTGAAATCGGTGAAAAAATGCTGGAAGTTATCAGTTAAATTTGGATTATATTTCCTTAATTATTTTCACCGAGGATCACCGAACTGCAACGTGTGTTTACAAACAGATTATCTGACTAATAATTGGAAGAGTCTTTCAAGTAGTTTGTGAACTTTGACCAACCTGTAAATAGTTTTAATACGTATTCATTTCGGACGAAGCGTGGATTATTAAAGCTACAATCCCAATACCATAAAGATTTATCTCTATAGTCGAGATGTCAAATTGTTGATTTAAGACTTTTTATTCTATCTTCAATTATAATCAGTTTCTTAATCTTGCGTGACTGAGTTCAGGCTGCGGAATTACTGAAGCGGGGATTGCACTAATAATTGCTTGCTGGATACGGGGGTCTGTTTGCAGGGTGGAAATTATTTTTTCGATGTTTTTATATTCGAAATATTTGCAGAAAATGGAGAGGTAAAGTTGATTGATACGCTTTTCTGTTTTTGAACCATTCCTTGTTTCGACTTCTACTATTCGACTTGCGATCTTGTTGACCAGCCATGGCATTTCTTCAAACTTATGCCGGAACAAACCAAAAATTTCAGCAAAAACCTCTATCAGAGAAACAGAGAAGTCTTCATTAAGAGCTTCTGGTTCTATATTGTAGTAGTTGCTGACACGTTGTTTTATGTGTTCCAGCATCCTACCCTGAAGCATGTTGATCAGCAGCTGCATCGCCTGCTTTTCATCACAGTTCGATTCATCCGAATCTGCCTCAGCAAGCGACTCCAGACAATCAGCTATAACCAGTGTATAGGGACTGATATTTGACATTCTTACTGAAGACCAGCAGAAAACCTGAAAAAAGATTTTCTTTGCGTGGTTTACCTGAGAAAAAGTTTATAAAGATGCATTGTCAAATGTTGGAGCAATGCTTAAAAAGCCGTCCCATAATTTTATAAAGCTTGTCTGTTATTTGCAAGCAGATTGGGAAAAATATTCATTATTCTTTTCTTACAGTGAATTGTGCAAAGCGCACACCATTAGCAACAGCTCATTCAGTTTCCATAATCAAGAGTAGATCTAAAGTTAAATTCTTGAGCGCAATTAGTTGCATTCAATGATCATCTCCGGTTTATCTTCCCAGCTAGCAACTGTTAACACGCGATATCCTGAATGGCAGATCAGCTCGGATTTGCGATAACAATAGAATACATGTGGTGGGCATGAGACATAATACTGACTGTCTGAACGTGGTATTTCATGCATTGCCGCTGTAACGCTGCAGCCTGTAATTATTGTGCTCAACAGCATGAACAGCCAACGTGACATTTCACTCCTCAAAAGTAATACGGATCGGTTGATGATCAGAAGCTGCAGTTTCTGTGTTGACAGAGACTTGATTAACTTGCGGAGAAAGGTTCTGACTGATAAAAAAATAATCACGGCAGTGCGGTCCTTTTTTCCATTGTTTGTGATCAAAAATTCCGCAGGTTGGGCTCCGGTCATTATCAGGATGTACTACATCCCAGGCATCAACTAGATCAGGAACGTGTTCCAGAAATGCTGAAGTTATCAGCCGATATGAAGCACTTTCCGATACGAAATTAAAATCGCCGCAGATCACCATATTTTCCGGACGTTGTATGCGCGCAAACGGAGTGTTTGGAAAATCCAGTCCAGCCTCTCGTGTCTGTGCGCAGGCTTCTTCATGCAGCTCACGGATGCGTTGAACTTGTGCCAACTGTTGTTTTTCCGAGAAAAATTCAAGGTGTGTGTTCATCAACCGTAAAGCACCAGAATCTGTACTGAGAACTATCTCAGTAGTCTGCCTTGACATAAATTTCGCTTTTGGATCAGCAGGTGAAGGCAATAAATGATGCAACACCTGGAGAGGAGAACGGCGGGTCAAGATCAAATTTCCGAATTGCCTGCGACCTCCGTCTTTTCCTCCGGAACGGTTTTGTGACGCCCCGTAAAAAATCTCATAGTTTGGAAATAACTTTTGCAGTTCACTAAGCTGATCACTCCCGTTTGCTGTTTCCGGATCGTTGCGTGAGACTTCCTGCAGACACAAAACATCTGGCAATCCGTCCTGCTCAACAACATCCGCAATTCTGTGCAAATCAATACGACCGTCCACACCTTTCCCATACTGAATATTCCAACTTACGATAGTCAACATATTATTGCTCTAAATTATTGTTTTGGCTGCAGAATCACAAAATGAATACGAATATTACTTTTACCGATTTATGAGTTATGTCCAGTTTAGTAATTTTTGTAATTATGTGGTAAATTCGCAAAATCGAAAGCTCAAACCCACTCAACAAGCTCCGAGACTGATTTTACCTAGCATAGTTTGCCCTTTAATTCCAGTCAACTTGACAGAAAGAAGTTTATTCCGCAAATCAGCTTCATGCGCTTCGTCAAGTACAACCCTAATAAAATTGTCTGTGTAACCACTGACATTAGCATCCGGTTTTCGGGATTCCCAAAGTACATTCCGAGTTTCTCCGAGAAATCGTTGATGAAAGGCACTGCGTTTTTTTGTGCTTAATTCACGTAATCTTTCACTGCGTTTTTGTTTGATTTGAGGATGTATTTGTTCCTTCAGTTGAAAAGCCGGGGTCCCTTCACGGGCAGAAAACGGAAAAACATGAAAATATGTAAGTGGCAGTTTATCCAATAAATTAAAAGTATTTTCAAATTCTGATTCACTTTCTTCCGGAAAACCAACCATTACATCAGTGCCAATACACAAATCCTGAACTGTTTCAAAAGCACGCCATATTTCATCTGCGTACTGAGCAGCAGAATAACGACGTTTCATTTTTTTTAAAATAGTATCATCTCCGGACTGAACAGGTAAGTGGAAGAACGGGACCAATTTATGCTGTTGATCGTTCATGTACTGAAAAAGAATTTCCGGTACAGTTGTGGGTTCAATGGAGCTGATCCGAATACGTGCAAGTCCTGGAAGACTGTTAAGATAATCAATCACATCTACAATAGTCAATTTCCCTATTTGATAAGTTCCAACGTTCACACCGGTTATCACAATTTCCCTGGCCCCTTCTTTAACCAGCATCGTTGCTTCTTCCTGCAAATTCTCAAATTCTCGGTAACGGGAACGCCCCCGCGCAAAAGGAATGATACAGAACGAGCACATGAAATCGCAACCGTCCTGTATCTTTAAGGATGCACGTGTGTTTTGCAGTAAGGAAGCATTCTCAAAATTACGTACAGATTCGGCAGGGTTGGTGTGTGGTGAAGCAATTATTGACTGAGATGAATGACCTTCCTCCTTTTCTTTCAATTTAAATTGTATATCTGCCGCTTTTGACGAATAAATGTGTCCTTCTTCGGTCAACTGATGCTGAGCGTGTACTAAATCCGGTTTATTATAGCTTGGTAACGAAAAAGAATGTGGAACTACTGGTGCGCTAAAGGTGTTTTTGTTTATTTTAGGACGTACAATTAAAGGCGGACCTGCAGGGTCGACTTGTTCCAGATAATCAGTAATCCTCATTTTTTCTTCGCTGCCGATTACCAGTTGAACACCATCGATACGTGCAATTGCTTGCGGATTGATCTGGGCATAACAACCCACGACAGTGATCATTGCCTCAGGATTCAATCGGTGAAGTGTCCGAATTGCGTGGCGGTTTTTTGCGTCACTGTGTTCCGTGACTGTACAGGTGTTGATTACGCAGATGTCAGCAGCTTCTGTTTCCGGAACAACTTTGTAACCTTGCTGTTCAAAACAGCGCGCTAATACGTCAGTTTCAGATTGATTGAGTCGGCAGCCAAGTGTATGAAAAGATACACGTTTTATGGTAGGAACTAAACCGTTACTTTGCTCTTCCGAAGCTAAATAAGCAGTATCAGCGGAAAGATCAGGTTCAGGCAAAAGAGACATATTGTTCATTAACTGGTGGTCTGTGGAAGATCCTTGTGGTAATAATGCATGGTTTTGAGAAATGTTTCAATACTTATTGAGTTCAGTGTAGCAATTGTTATTTCATCAATTTCAAGCATGATTTGTGAAAGTGCCTGTCCAATATCAGTATT
>JAPKDT010000114.1 GCA_028822475.1 SAR324 cluster bacterium | reverse complement strand
GGAAATTTTAAAAGATGCAGCGTTGGTTTCAGAATTTCACCTTGGTGTAAAAACTCTTGCTCTTGATTTTCCTATCTGGAATCGTGTCATCCGCGGTTTATCGATAGGAATTGTAGTAACCGAAGCGCGTAAAAAAAGCGGTGCAAAAATCACGGCTACGTTTGCACTTGAGCAAAACAGAGAAGTGTTCGCCCTGCCGGGACGTGTTGATTCCTCTGCAAGTTCCGGTACTAACAGTTTGATCGCACGTCAACACGCTAAACTGATTTGCAGTGTCGCCGATATTTTAGAAGAATTATCACTTTTTTCTGCTTCTACTACTCAACTTACTTTTGATTTCGAAACTACTCAATCAGGATTAAAAAAAATACGGTTGATTTGAATGAAATACAAAAGAAGATTGTTTTAGCCCTGAATGACGGAATTGAGGAAATCGACGCAATTCACTCACAAACCAAAATTGAAATGAATATCTTGCTGGCTACCTTGCTAGAATTAGAATTAGCTGGTAAAGTAGATAGTTTCGGCGTTCAAATATACCGTCTTGCGTTCAAACTTGATCTATCAACAAATTAAAAATTGTAATGAGTATCAATGGAAACTAATTTTTACGTTGTCGGAGATAATCGGGGAACAGCCTTTTTTCTGAGAAATATCAAATTTTTTATCTGGCTACTGTTATCTATCATTTTTGCTTTGTCCATTACAATCGCTTATCTGTATTTTACACGCGAGCTCGATCAAGAACTGTTGACGGTACGTATCCAAAGAGAAAAAACCCGCAGTGAAAATCTGGTTAATAAATTAAAACAAACCGGACAACAAGACTCTGATTGGGAGCAGCAGGTGTTGTCTCAGTCTTCTCAGAATAAAAAACTGAATGAGCAGCAGGCAGCACTACTAGAACGTCAAAGAAATGAACTTAATGAGCTTAACTCAATTCTTAAACAGCGCGAACAGGTGGTTCGTCAATTTCAACTTGAAAAAACTTCTTCTCAGGAACAGATCAACAACCTTCAACTTAAAGTCCGTTCCCTCCAGCAGCAGCTTCTGAGCGCACAAGCATCTTTAACTGAATCAATAGCAGAAAATGAAATTGTCCAAGCAAAAATAACTGAACTTGATGCGGAAAAAAACAAACTTGAGCTAAAACTTAAAAAACCTACACAAGTTGCTGCTACTATTGCCCCAGTTAAAAAACAAAAATCACAAATAAGCGTTAATTCCGCTATCTCTGTAGAAAAATTAAAAATTAATAGAAATAATAGCACAGTAAGTATCAATTACAACCTGACCAATAATTCGAACAGGCTCCAACTGGGGCGAACTGGAATGTATCTTTCTTCCAAGAAAAACCTTGAAAAAGATATTCAGTTTCGTCTCGAAAACTCAACACCTTTTAGAATAAAAAGATATAGAATCATTTCCAGAAATTTCTCCAAAGTAAAGGCAGGTAGTTTTGTACGAATCCTGATCTGGAATGACAAAAAGGAGCTGATAATTGATAATGCTTATCCAATAAAGTAGTAACAAAAACTCCTTTACTTTCCGCCCTGCCTCATGTCTGCTCTCTTAAATCTTGAAAGCGTCAGTAAGCGCTTCGGTTTTCGTAATATTCTCAACAACATTAACTTCTCGCTTGATACAGGTGAGTTCGTGATGTTGATTGGAAATAACGGTGCCGGCAAATCGACGCTGCTCCGTATAATCAGTTCACTGATGAAACCGTCAAACGGGGAAATTACTTTCCGCGGCACAAACCAAAAAGATAATCTGCTGGAATGGCTGCAGATAATGGGCAGTATCACTCACGAAAACAGGTTATATGCAGACCTGAATTCAATAGATAATTTACGCTTGTACGGAACCCTTTACGGTGTTGAGGAGCTGAATTCTAAAATCGATGCTGTTTTAGCGAAAATAGATCTGTCCCATGTTTCGCAGCTGCCGGTTCGTAATTTCAGTAGTGGAATGACAAAACGTTTGATGATTGGACGTTTGATGTTGTGCAAACCAGAAATCCTGATTCTTGATGAACCCTACACCGGACTTGATCAAAACTCATTCCGCTGGTTTCAGGAATATCTACGGGAATTTCACCAGCAGGGAGGCACAGTGCTGATGGTTACCCACCAAATTGAGCTGGGACTGGAGTTGGCAACCCGTGTCCTGGTTTTGCACCGCCAAAACATCAAGCATGATATTTCCTCAGCAGGCTTGAGTGTGGAACGCTGTAGTGCACTGCTGGAAGAATAATGCACTTTAATACTTACCTCGAAAGTTTTTCAGAGTTAGAACAAATACAACAAACCTCAATCCGTGAAGTGATTTTGCAACACAAATCGCTGAGCAGAATGGGAAAGCAGAGTACAAAGTCTTTGCTCTCACTCCTGGAAGCAGCACTTTCCTGCGGTTTGTCTCCCGTTTTACAGTGGGACATCCTCAGCACAGAGCAAACTTTCCGGCACTGTCTAACACTTCTGAATCGTTTGCCTTTAGCAAAATTTCACGCAATCCGTGTACAGGATCTTGGAGCGGCTGAGTGGATCCGGCAGGAACATCCGGAACTTCCTCTGCAGTTGATTGTTGAAACCGGAAACCATAACATCACCGGACTTCAGCGCTGGACAGAATACTTTGGTCAGCAATTACAACGCCTCGTTCTTTCCACAGAACTGCCTAAATCCGTGCTGAATGAGTATAGTAAAATTTTAACCGTGCCTTGTGAAATATTAGCTGTTGGTAGAATTTTGTTGTTTTACACTCCTCGTAAATTACTTAGTCCACTAGATTTTTCAACGAACTCTCCAGATTTTCTAGAAAAAAAATTAGTCCCGGGAGATCAACCGCAACAACAGTTTCCAACCGTCGAAAATCAACATGGAACTTTCATGTTTCATCATCGTGATTTGTTTTTGCTGGATTATCTTCCGGAACTGCAGAACACAAGTTTGGAAGTCTTAAGACTTGATTTACAGCATCTTGATTTATCCGCAAACTGGCTTATTAAATTATCAGCGTTGCTAGAGTCATTTGATAAAGAAAAATGTACTGCCATAAAATCAGCCTGGCCCACTAAAATAACACATGGTTTCTTTAGAGCAAACCGAACAGACCTTGCGATTGAGCGTATAAAAAATCCTCACCTGAAGGATCACGGAGAAACTCTGGTGGGATATGTCGTTGAAGCAGTTAAGGGTGAGCAGCTGATTATTTTGGCCCGTAAAACATTCCCTTTTGCTAAAGCTTTACTGGGAATTACTCCGGAAGGTCGGGAGTGTAATATTGCGACCGAAGACATACAGACTACAGACGGTCAACCTGTAACAGAGATTGTTTCAGGAAATCTGTATCAAGTTCCGCACGTCAAATATGTGACTGCACAGACCCTTGTCTACAGCCGTTATGAGTGATTGCAGCTTGAATGTTTCTCATAAACACGTAAGCTTTAAATGCCTTTTCTTTGAAATTTTCGGTGCTACCTGTAATAATATTTCAAACCTTTTTCGTTCAATAATCCCCGTTTAATACTGCACTCAAGGTTCTTCATGCAGGTCTTCAGTTACCAGGATAAAACAACTTCTTTTCCAAGTTCCGTTGTTACTATCGGAAATTTCGATGGAATTCATTTAGGCCACCGAGCTTTAATTTGTTCTGCGGTACAAGAAGCAAAAGCACGCGGATGTGCCAGTGCTTTGGTGACTTTTGATCCGCATCCTCAAGAAATAATTCATTCCCAACAATCAGTTTCGCGAATTTGCACGGCTGTTCATCAACTGCGTTTACTTGAAGAACTCGGTCTAGATGAGCTGCATGTAATACCGTTCACAAAGGAACTTTCGCAAATGCCTCCGGAAGAATTCGCTCTTCAGTTTTTGATCAAACGTTTTGATTTGGCAAAACTAGTCATTGGTTACGATTTTCGTTTTGGAAAGTACCGTGCAGGAGACTTCATTCTGCTGGAAACTCTCAGCCAAAAATACAACTTTTCACTAGAAGAAGTTGCTCCCGTACAGGAGAAAGGTCAAACAGTAAGCAGTACCCTGATACGGGAATTAATACAAGAATATCGTTTTGCAGAAATACCGTCTTATCTTGGTCGTGATTTCAGTATTTACGGAGAGGTAATTCACGGAGAACAGCGTGGACAAAAACTAGGATTTCCTACCGCAAACATCCAGCCGGGAATCACCTTAGCTTTGCCAAACGGTGTCTATGTCAGCAAAATAATATTTGCAGAAAAAATTCATTTTGGCGTTACCAATGTTGGTAAACGCCCTACATTCGGCGAAAATGCTATTACGGTTGAAACTTGGCTTTTTGATTTTGATGAAGATATTTACGGTAAGGATTTGGAGGTTATTCCGCTTTTTCAGTTGAGGCCGGAAAAGAAGTTTTCCTCTATGGAAGATTTGCAAAATCAAATTAAGCAGGACATTGAAACCGCACGTCATTACCTGTCTGAACATGAAATGCTACCTGTTCTTACATCAAGCTGAAAAAAATCGCCAACGAAATTATGACCAATGTTTTCAGGGCCGTGCATGTCATAGCTCTTATAACCCAATCCGACTGCCGCCCGTTAAAGTCACAAAAGTAACTAAGCCCCAACCATGATCCTGGACTTAATCACGGTAGATCTTTTTTTACCTCATAGTTGAAATAAAAGCTTCAATGTCAACGCAGCCGAAAGACTGTTCATGTACATTGTTTTATCACCAGGATGGACAGTAATTTCTGCTGGAGGTCGCCCGCAAATTAATCAACCATCTCCAGCGTCTACATGCGTAAGCTTGTTGTATCTTTAATAAAATCAAGAGTCGCCTTGGCATTTTACTACATATTATTGTATAGATGACTGTAATTAATTGTTTTTATGTTTATTTAAGCACCTCATAACTTGACTTAACAAAGCCAAAATTATAGTTTTTTGTTTCAAGGTGTTTAAGTGGAACATCATTTTTTAAGTATCCAAACAAAGGAATACCACTGCCTAAAATTACCGGAATGACAGTAATGCTAAAATCGTTGATAAGTCCGTCAGTGATGAATCTTTGAATGGTGATTCCACCATCAACATATAATCGTTTAGCTCCCTGGAGCGCTAAGCGCTCACATAATTCTGTTGGAGTTTCTGCGAAATATGAAACCGTCTTTGCCAAATGCTGAGGAATAATAATGTTACTGCTGCTTAAAACAATAACCGTTTTTTTCCATAAGGCCAATTGCTAAATGACAATATTTTTTCGTAAGTTTTACGGCCCATGATCAAGACATCTATGGATTCAAAAAACACCTTGTATCCACAGTCTTCACCCTCTGTAACAGTTGCACTTGCAGCATCTAACCAATCGAGTTCTCCACCTTTTCTGGCAATAAAACCATCCAGACTGATTGCAATAAATACTGATGCTTTTAGACTCATCGATTTGCTTTTGTGATTGAACAACCCCGTGATTAGGAGATGAATAGTTAAACCCGGCTTAAACCGAGCTGAATAAATACACAGTAGAATTAATAAATTGTGAAACGCATGATCGGTCTCGACTTTGAACGACCAAGAACTTCTTTAAACCCTACTTTTTTGAGTTTCCGGAACTTCCATTGGAGAATCTCCGTATCTTCCAAGAAAGGCAATTTGGCCGCCGAAACATCTTTTATAAAAATCAACCGCCTCTTCGCAGTCACCGTTAAGCATCAACTAAGGATTAAATTGTTCCAAGTTCAAATCTCCAGCTGATTTTGTTATTCTGCAAACTAAACTCTATGAAGGGTATTTTAGTGGAACTGATAAAAACACTCCAAATTCCTGAGCAATATTACAGCTAATCCGTGCATGAACCTTTCCCTGCTTATCATAAAAACTTGCTTTTTCTGTTAACGGAAAAACACCTTCATGCCAGACATTTGGATGAATATACAAACCTTTTCCGCCATCAACGTAGAAGGCGACAAAATCTGAGGGCTTGACATCATCTCCCGGTAGAGCCAGAGGCACAACGAAAGGCAAGCCGTCTAAGGGGTAAAAAAGCTGTCCGCCGTCCGGATGGTAATTGACGTGCCACAAAAGAACACGTTCATGGTCTCCAGAATTTTCTGGATCCTTTTGTGCTTCTCCGGGGTTTTTGGACCAGCCAAGGAGATATTGATCGTTTACTGCCTGATTTTTTCCATACAAATAATCACCCTGCCACCAAAATTCGAAAGTTCCTGAAACTGTACCGGCCTCATTTCCGGTTCCTGCATCTACAGGACGTCTCCCTTGTGGGGGCCACGTAACAATTTCTACAGGATAATCATGGTAATCATCAACAAGTTCTCCGTAATTTTTCAGTGACTCAGGGGTTGCTTTTAGCAATGGTACATCGTAAAACGGAAGTTTCTGTGGAACATCCGGAATTAAATAATCAATTATCTTAACAGCCGGCATAGTATTGCTACTTTCTTGTTTCATTATTTCTTTATTGAAAATGAATCATGTTATATTTAGTTTAGTTTAGTTTTGGTTTCTCATTTTTACCACGGTTTAAAACTAAAGTATACTTCAACCAAGCATTGGCTGTTGAATAACTTGTCTCATGACATCCAAGTCCACATCGTCCTTATTTCTAAGAAACCGTATCATCAGACGTTTATCTTTGCTCCAGAAATTTGCAAACAGCTGTTTTAGGTGTTTTTGCCAATTTTTGAATTAATGCAAAAGGTATTGATTCTATACT
>JAPKDT010000113.1 GCA_028822475.1 SAR324 cluster bacterium | reverse complement strand
GCAGGACTTTCGTGTGCACACCGTCTTGCAGTATTGGGCCATCAGGCAGTAGTTTTTGAAGCTCGTGAAAAATTGAGTGGTCTGAATGAATACGGAATAGCGGCGTATAAAACTGTTAATAATTTTGCGCAGCGTGAAGTTGATTTTATTTTAAAGATAGGCGGGATAGAAATCCGAACGAATCAGCGATTGGGGCAGGATATGAAACTGGAAGATCTCCGTCAAGAATTTGACGCAGTATTTTTGAGTGTTGGTTTAGGAGATGTCAATTCACTGGGTTTGGAAAGTGAAGAAATAGCGGGTGTTTACGATGCAGTCAACACTATTTCAGAGTTGCGGCAATCCGTAAATCTTTCAGATTTATCTGTCGGGCGGCGTGTAATAGTGATCGGTGGCGGAAGTACCGCGATTGACATTGCGGTGCAGTCCAAAAAACTTGGTGCTGAAGATGTAACGTTGGCTTACCGGCGCGGTCCGGATCAAATGAGTGCAACCTGGAAAGAACAGGAGTTCGCGCAAACCAATGGCGTCCGTGTGAAACACTGGCTTGCTCCTAAAAGTTTACAATCCGAAAATGGACATGTGAGCGGGATTGAGTTTGAATGTACCGCATTGAATCCGCAAGGAAAACTCAGGGCAACCGGGGAATTACGAAACATGGAAGCTGATGTTGTTTTTAAAGCCATCGGCCAAACATTGGTCAACTCTCTGGATTCGGTGTCTGAAATGCCGGAAACTGTGGGCAAAAAAATTTCGGTTAATGCGGAATATGAAACCTCTCTTGCCGGTGTCTGGGCCGGAGGTGATTGTATACGTTCCGGAGAGGATTTGACAGTTCAGGCTGTTGAAGACGGTAAACAGGCGGCAATCGCGATTCACGGGAAATTAACTTAAACAGGAATTATTAGCTCCTAAGGACTCTAAGAAAAACTGATTAATGTGTTTGTCGAACTTTGCAGCTGAAACAAAATATATTCTGTTTATATCAGTGCAAAACTGAGTCAGAATAGTTGAATTCAAAAAATTATAATCCTAAAATATCATGGCTGATTTAAGTTGTAATGTGGGAGGTATTAAGTCTCCGAATCCGTTTTGGCTGGCTTCTGCTCCACCTACAGATAAATTGTATAACGTCGAACGTGCTTTTCGCGCTGGTTGGGGTGGTATTGTTTGGAAAACTCTGGGGATTGATCCTCCCATCGTAAACGTCAGTTCTCGTTATGGTGCAGTGCATTACAACGGCCAGCGCATGATGGGATTTAATAATGTGGAACTGATTACAGATCGTCCGCTGGAGGTCAATCTGAAGGAAATAAAGCAGGTCAAAAAAAATTGGCCGGATCGTGCTGTGGTTGTTTCGCTGATGGTTCCCTGCAACGAAAAAGACTGGAAGTATATTATTAGTAGAGTTGAGGATACAGGTTGTGACGGAGTAGAATTAAATTTTGGCTGCCCTCACGGAATGTCCGAAAGAGGAATGGGAGCTGCTGTTGGGCAGGTTCCAGAATATGTAGAGATGGTTACTCGATGGGTCAAGGAAAGTTCAGCTCTGCCGTGTCTGGTAAAACTTACTCCAAATGTGACGGATATCCGCAAAGTATCTCATGCGGCAAAAGCAGGCGGTGGTGATGGTGTGGCTCTTATCAATACTGTAAACTCTATTGTTTCAGTTGATCTGGACCAAATGGCACCGCAACCTACGATTGATGGAAAAGGCTCACACGGTGGTTATTGTGGACCTGCGGTTAAACCGATTGCTTTGCATATGGTGACTGAAATATCAAAAGATCCGGAAACTCAAAATTTACCGATCTCAGCAATTGGAGGAATTTCAAATTGGCGGGATGCTGCGGAGTTCATTGCAATGGGGGCCAGTGGTGTTCAGGTTTGTACCGCCGCAATGCACTATGGTTTTAAAATTGTGGATGATATGATAGATGGTCTCAATGACTGGATGGACGAAAAGGGTTATGCTACTCTGGAGGACTTCAGGAGAATGGCTGTTCCGAATGTGACGGAATGGCAATACCTCAACTTGAAATATGATGTCAAAGCTAGAATTGACGAATCGACTTGCATCCAATGTGGATTGTGTCATATTTCATGTGAGGACGGGTCACATCAGGCTATTCGTGAAATTAAAACCAACGGTGAACGACGTTTTGAGGTCATTGATAAAGAATGCGTTGGCTGCAATCTCTGCATGTTTGCCTGCCCAGTGCCGGACTGTATCACTATGGAACGAGTTGATTCAGGGACAGAATATCAGAACTGGACAACCCATCCTAATAATCCGATGAGGGTTGAAGATAATTAAAACTAGAGAACTTTAAAACTATCAATAAGGGGACAAGATGTCAGTAATTATAAAAGGTGGAACAGTTGTCAACGCGGACCAGTCATTCCGTGCGGATGTTTATTGTGAGGATGGAATTATTCAAGCTGTAGGTCCTGACATGGACGCACCTTCAGGAGTGGATATTGTTGATGCAGGAGGTTGTTATGTGATGCCCGGAGGAATTGATCCGCATACTCACATGGAACTCCCTTTCATGGGAACAGTTGCCTCTGAAGATTTCTTTTCCGGAACAACTGCCGGTGCGGTAGGTGGAACTACCATGATTATCGATTTTGTGATTCCGGGTCCACAGGAGGATGTACTGGAAAGATATCACACCTGGCGCGGCTGGGCAGAAAAATCTGCGACCGATTACAGTTTCCATGTGGCAATCACCTGGTGGAATGATTCTGTTCATGAAGCGATGGGCACGCTTTGTCGTGATTACGGAGTAAACAGTTTCAAACACTTTATGGCCTATAAAGGTGCAATCATGGCTGATGACGAAATACTGGTCAACAGTTTCACCCGTGCCCGTGAACTGGGTGCTATTTGTACAGTCCACGCGGAAAGCGGCGAATTGGTCGATCATTTCCAAAAGAAAATTTTTGACAGCGGTATTACAGGTCCGGAAGGACATCCTCAGTCAAGACCGCCTCAGGTAGAAGGAGAAGCCGCAAACCGTGCGATTCGTTTTGCGCAGATGATCGATGTGCCTCTGTATTTGGTTCATAATTCATGCTCACAATCTCTCAATGAAATCGCCAGAGCAAGGCGTGAAGGTCAACGCGTTTATGGCGAAGTACTGACAGGGCATCTGCTGGTTGATGACAGCGTTTACCGTAATCCTGATTTTGAATTTGCGGCTGCACACGTGATGAGCCCACCCTTCCGTCCGAAAGGCAACAAAGAAGCACTTTGGCGTGGTCTTCAATCAGGAGATTTACAGACAACAGCCACTGATCACTGCTGCTTTTGTGCAGACCAGAAAGCGATGGGTAAAGATGATTTTCGCAAAATTCCAAATGGAACAGCCGGTATCGAAGACCGAATGAATGTTCTCTGGACGCATGGCGTCAACACCGGTCGTTTAACCATGAGCGAATTTGTCGCGGTTACTTCAGCAAACACCGCAAAGATTTTCAATATTTATCCACGAAAAGGCATGATTGCAGAAGGCAGTGATGCGGATTTGGCGATTTTTGATCCGTCTGCAACTCATACAATTTCCGCAAAAACCCATCATCAAAATATTGATTTCAATATTTTTGAAGGGATGGAACTGACCGGTATCAACGTTGCGACTATCAGCCAGGGGCTGGTGGTTTATCAAAACGGTGAAGTTCGTACTGAACGTGGTGTCGGACGCTATGTTGAGCGTCCCTGTTTTGCACCGTATTACAGCGCGGTTGAAAAACGAAGTTCAGCTACTGCTCCTACTTCTGTGGAGCGCTCATCGTAATGGAAGAGAGTACTCGGGTTGTTGAAGCCCGTAAACTAGATTTGGTTTTCGAAACAGGAGACGGTCCAGTTCACGCGCTTTCGGAAATTGATCTGGAAATTAATAAAGGTGATTTTATTTCACTGATAGGTCCTTCCGGTTGTGGAAAAACCACGCTGATGCGGGTGATTGCGGATCTTGAAAAACCCACCGGTGGTGAAATAAAAGTAAACGGTATGACTCCGGAAGAAGCCCGTTTGCAGCGTGCATACGGTTATGTTTTTCAGTCACCCGCGCTCTACCCCTGGCGTACAGTTGAAGGCAACCTCAAACTGCCTTTGGAAATTATGGGTGTTGAAAAAGCGGAGCAAAACAAACGTGCCGCTGAAGTACTGGAAATGGTGGACCTCACTGGCTTCGAAAAAAAATTCCCCTGGCAGCTTTCTGGCGGTATGCAGCAGCGTGTTTCAATCGCGCGTGCCCTTACATTTTATCCTGATTTATTGCTGATGGATGAACCGTTTGGGGCACTGGATGAAATAGTCCGTGATCAACTCAACGAGCACTTCCACAAACTTTGGGAGCAAACGCAAAAGACGGTTGTCTTTGTGACTCACTCAATTCCGGAAGCTGCTTATCTTTCTACAAAAATTGTGGTCATGTCGCCTCGTCCCGGAAAGATAATTGATGTGATTGAAAGTCCTCTTCCTGAAAAACGTACCCTTGATATGCGTGACAGTCAGGAATTTATTGATCTGTCTCACCGTATCCGTGAAGGTCTGCGGGCAGGACACAGCTATGATTGATTAAAATATCTGAAATGAACTGGTTCCGTAACTCATCATTTGTTTCGATTACAACCGTGCTCGCCTTCACTGCGGTTTTCTGGTATGCCGCAGCGGTCTATCTCAATTCTGCGGTTTTAATCGACAAATACGAACGGCATAAAGTTGAGTGGGACTTTTCCAAGCTCGTTGATGATTCATGGTCAATGGATCGTCCAATCATGCCGGCTCCGCATCAGATTATCTTAGACCTCAATAAATCAATATTTCAGCAAAAGATATCTTCCAAACGCAGCTTGGTTTATCACGGTTGGGTCACAATTTCCTCAACCATGGTAGGATTTGCCATGGGCGCTATTTTAGGGATTTTACTTTCTGTGGGCATAGTTCACGTTCCCACCTTAAATAAAAGCGTTTTACCGTGGATAATTGCTTCACAGACAATTCCGATTCTGGCAATTGCACCAATGATAATTGTAGTTTTAGGGGCAATTGGAGTTACAGGACTTTTACCAAAAGCAATAATTTCGGCTTATCTTTGTTTTTTTCCGATTGCGATTGGTATGGTCAAGGGCTTACGTTCACCAGATCCGATGCATCTCGATTTGATGAAAACCTACAATGCGACAAAATCACAGTTTTTCTGGAAATTACGCTGGCCGGCCTCTACTCCGTTTTTGTTTGCCAGTTTCAAGGTGTCAATCGCAATCAGTCTGGTTGGTGCGATTGTGGGTGAATTACCTGCCGGTGCAAGAGCCGGTTTAGGTGCCCGTTTGTTGACCGGCTCATACTACGGACAGACCGTGCAGATCTGGAGCGCTTTGATAGTAGCTTCGCTTGTTGCAGGAACACTCGTTTTACTGATGACTGTTTTGGAACGCAGAGTTCAAAAAAGAATGGGGGTTCAGCTATGAAAAATATCCCAATCCTCAATTGGATTTTCAGCATTGGTTTTGTGATTCAGTTTTTGTTTTCAAGGGACTGGATGTTCCATGGAGTTGGCACCTTATGGTATGCTCTGCAGCCTTTTATTGCTTCGGTCTTAGTTATTTTACGACCAACTGTAATTAAGGGTATGCCAGGAAAAATTATGATCAGTTTGCTGATTACTTCCGGATGCCTGGCAAGCTTAAACAGCGTACATTCAGTTGAACCTACTATAAGCTGGGGCATCTGGCTTTATGTAGTTACGCTGGTTGGACTGATGTGGCACTTAATGGGATTCTGGTCGAGTGTAGATACACGTCTCAACAAAAAAATGGCTGTCGCTATCAATTTACTGGTTCCTGTTTTATTCGGCGGAATGCTGCTTTATTTGTGGGAAATGTTAACGGTCGGTTTCGAGGTACCCCAGGTTTTGCTGCCTTCTCCGTCTTTGATCGGAATAGCTTTCGCTAATTCGCTCGAAATTCTCTGGGCTGATTTTCAGCAAACATTTATGAAAGCGGTGCTGGCCGGTTTTTTCCTGGGCTGCGGATCCGGATTTATAGTTGCGGTTCTTGTTGATAAAATTCCATTTTTACAGAGAGGTCTGTTGCCGCTTGGTAATCTGGCGAGTGCTCTGCCTATTGTGGGTGTGGCGCCGATCATGGTCATGTGGTTTGGTTTTGATTGGCAGTCAAAAGCTGCAGTGGTGATGATGATGACTTTTTTCCCGATGCTGGTAAATACACTGACAGGATTAAAGTCCACAGAGCGAATGGAACTTGACTTGATGCACTCATATGCTGCAGATTATTGGCAGATGCTGATCAAGGTACGGCTTCCAAACGCGCTGCCTTTTATTTTTAACGCATTAAAGATCAACTCTACTCTGGCGCTGATCGGCGCGATTGTAGCGGAGTTCTTTGGTACACCGATTGTAGGAATGGGATTTCGTATTTCAACCGAAATCGGTCGAATGAATGTTGACGTCGTATGGGCATCTATTGCGGTGGCAGCATTGTCAGGGTCGTTGTTCTATGCTCTGCTGGCCTTTTTGGAACGGCAGTTCACAGGATGGCACCCGTCTTTCCGTGTCGGCTGACTTGACAGAATTAAAAAAGTAAGTCTGACCTTAATTTACTATGGAGTAAAAAATGAGTATATTGAAAAAAATGGTAATGGTAATGCTGGCAACAGGGTTGACATTTTCCGCACAAGCAGCAGATAAAGTGACCATTCAGTTGAAATGGGTCACACAGGCTCAGTTT
>JAPKDT010000112.1 GCA_028822475.1 SAR324 cluster bacterium | reverse complement strand
GATTTTACTCCAATTCCACGTAAAAAGAGATAGACTGCACCACCGAATTTTTCATCATATTTTTCCTCGCTGTCCAGTTTAAACCAGTAAGAAATAGCAAGAGTATAAATTTGCAGCTGTAATTCATAGTTTTGAATTACTTCTTGTTCCACGGATTCCTGACCATAGTTTTTCAGCAAATTACTTTTCCAGTCTAGCAAATATATTTTTGCTTCGTGTTCAAACAGAAAATCAATTGAACCGCGCAAGAATCCTTTTTCGATTGTCCAACCTTCAACGTGGATCTCTGAATGACTGTCTGTAATGCCCGCGTGCCCAGTTTCCTGAAATACTTCCACGTTCGCTGCTTTATGCGGAATTGGGAAATAAAAGTCAGCTTCACGCAAATCTTTTTTTATATCGGCCAATTCCAGTTCAGGTGCATCCGGATTATTTCCGAGCCTGAGCGGAGTACGTAAAGAATTCCAAATTATTTCTGCGATTCTGCTTTCCGTTTCAGCAGAACGTCCGTAACGTTCATTTATTGAGCTAATAATGCGGCTAACCGCTGTAAGTGCCAACCAGTCTGCTGAAGATTTACTTTCCCTGATTACAGAAAAATCAACACGTTCCAGCAATTCATGCAGCAAATTTCCGGTTTGAGGACCTCCAGGAAGCGGATCTTTCCGGACGTTACTTACTGTAAACTCAGATTCCGCAGCAGAGTCCGGAGCAGGGATTTCCGAAAACAGCACAGTTCCCCCTTCATCATCTTCTCTACGCAGGCCCAATTCTGTATCTGTTCGGATTTCAACAATTGTAATTTCTTTGCTGATTGACCGTTTTTTATCTGCATTTTGTTCTTTATTTTTCCTGCTCATCCTGCTGAATGAGCTTAGTACAAAACCTCTTTTTTCAAAACGGAGTTGACTGAAGAGTCTTTGCGGATTTGCTGTTTCACTTAAACTTTCGGGGATTTCAGGCAGTTCCGGAAGTTTCCACTCCCTCAATTTTTCCTGCTTAGTTGCATTAATTTTTACGTCAAGATTTACCGCAGAAGTTCCAACTATACTGCTACTGAAGGTAGAATTATTTTTTTCAGCAACTATTTGTTCACTGATGATTGATAACTGTTCATTGAGCATAGAATATCCGCTGCCCACTTTGCAAATACGCTTTCCTGAGTTGCCCTGCAAATAACCCACACAAGGCAAATATAGACGTCCGCAGGCACGTGTCATCGCGACGTAGAGTAAGCGCTGCTGTTCTGCTTCCACCTGCCACTCGTGTTCCTCAGGGATCTTTGAATTGAGCAGGTCAATGATTGGATTTTCAGCTGCATCATGATAAAACTGAATCGTGTTTTTCTGGCTGCCAGTTAGCCCTCCGAACAGAAACACTACAGGAAATTCTAAACCTTTTGCTGCATGCATAGTCATCAACTGTACTGCATCACGTTCACTTTCCAGACGCAGCAAGTTTTCATTTTCTCCCGGATCTTCTTTGCCCTCAATGAAACGCCGCAACAATTGAATCAGTTCAAACAAATCAAGATGTCGTTCAATGACTTTACGATTCAACACCTCAAACAAATGCACATAATTGGTTACACTTCTCTCATCTCCACCAAGCAGTAATTCACGCTCTATCAGTTTTGTGCTCTGCAGAATTTGGTCAAAAAGCTTGCGGAAACGTCGAGCCTCCGCCAGGGAATTCCATTCTTGAAGTTGATGTAAAAATTCCCCATCCCAGCTAGCCCCTTGTGCAAGTTCATTAATATTAGCGCCAATAAATCTAGTCAACCAAAGTTTAGCAATTCTTGAGTGATCAACTGGATGTGCAACTGCTTCTAGGAGATCGAGTATTTCCTGAGCTTCACGTCCGTCAAATAAACCTTTCTGTTTGTAAAAAGAAAAATCTATTCCGTGACGCCTCAGGGCTTTCCCCAATGTTTCACCTTCGTTACTTTTACGAAAGAGCACGCAAATATCCTGTTCCTTTAAGGCTCGTTCTCCTGCATCATCCTGCCAGAGTGGACGTTGATTTTTAATTGAACCTATCCTCAGGAGAGATTTTATTTCCAACGCTATTTCCTCGGCAAAACGGATTGTCGCGTTTTCCGCCTGCTCATCCAGGAATAAATTCAGCAGTGCGCTTTGATTTTCGGTGCTAAGCTCATTTCCTAACTTTGAGTTTACAGCCAGCAAAAAGGACTCATTTCCATAATATTTATTACCACTTAGAGAAGCTAATTCCGTCAATAACGTTAAAGATATTTTTGTTTTTTTTGCATTTTTCTGTTCAGCAATTTTTTTACCTGAAACAGTAAACTGAGGCAGTAATTCCAGCAAATGAATGGCATTTCTGTCAGGCGTATCGTCTTTCAGTTTCAGCTCCGGCTTCCCACAGCCGACTTGCTGATAGATAATTCCGCGTTTTTCCGGAAACCACGTGCCTCCGCTCAAAATCTGATTCAGTCCGCTCAGCATTTCTTTAGACGAACGGAAATTCTTTTTCAACGAAAACGCTATTCGGGAGGTTTTTTGCTGAAAAGTTTTTCGTGCCTGCAGATAGGTAAAAATATCAGCGCCGCGGAAAGAATAAATTGCCTGTTTTGGATCACCAATCACGATTAAACGATGCTCCGGACTTTCCAGAAACAAATGCCGAAAAATATTCCATTGCCGACGATCCGTATCCTGAAACTCATCGACAATTGCACAGACATATTTTTTGCGTACCGCTTTTGTGAGTGGTGTCGGGTTTGAACTTTCCGCGCTTTGTGGAATTACCTGTTCTTCAACAATCCGCAGTAAGTCGTCAAAGTCAAACGCACCCTGTTCCAATTTGGCCTGAGCTAGTTCACCACGTACATCTTCAAGAACCTGCTGTGTGACCCAGGCTTTCAGGATTTTTTTTGATCCTCCTGAAATATTATAGTTCTGCAGCAATTTTTCACAATCCGCAACTGCGTTAATCCAGGCTAGTTCTGCTGGTGGAAAATCTTTCGGGCTGAGCCATTGTTCTCCAGACTTTAAATTTTTTCTACATTTTGGTGTGGTAAGCGAGCAAGTATCAATTTCTAAAAAGTCCGGCAATATCTCCGTCATGGATTCGCCTGCATGAGCGGCAGCCAAACTTTCCAAGATTAAGTCTAGGTTGCTCATAGTTTTCCTGCTCGAAGTTTCATTGAGAGCGGTTATTTCGAAGGCACTACGGAGCGGATGCTGAGGGAGATTCTGTTTACGTAAACTCAAGTCACGTGAAACTAAAACATTCCAGCAGGTGGATAATTCTGTTTGAAAAGCATCAAAAGCTGGCAAATTAGGTCTGAATTCTCCATCTTTGGAAAGTAAAAATACAATGTCTTTTTCCAGTGATGCTAAATTTCCTTCTGCGTATTTGACATAAAGAGCAAAAAGCTGGGAAATAGGTGTATCTTGAGAGAGCAGTTTCCGCCGTATATATTGACGGAATACTTCCGGAAAAAGCAGTTCTGTATCACATAACTGCTGTTCAAATAATTGCCTGTTTTCAAATGCAAATTCTCTTAAAATCCTTTTACAGAAACCATGAATGGTGTAAACCGGCGCAGAATCAAAATCCAACAGAGCCGCTTTTAATTGTTTTTTACGGACTGTGTTAATTTCCCAAAATGGTACTTCCGGAACAGTTTTTGGACGATCTTCGTTTTGTTCACATGCATCCAATAAATTCCGGAGCTTTGTACGCAGACGCAGACGCAATTCGGCAGTGGCTTTTTCAGTGAAGGTCACGAGCAAAATGCTTTTGAGCGGAATTTCCTGTTCCAGCAACAATTCCAGCACCAACTCTACTAAAGCAAATGTCTTTCCGGTTCCGGCAGAAGCCTCGATCACCGCAAGTCTGTCATGATCCGCATTGAAAACAGTGTCCGAAATGTTCGCTTCTCCAGAAACTTTAAGTTCAGAGAGGAACAGTTCTGACTGCTTGGCAATATAAACTGAGGACGAATTTTGTGTTTCAGACATTACAAATTTAGAATAAGGAATAGTATCTTTTATTTTAAGCTAAGCGACTGTACATTTCAACTTTTCAAAAATTTCGGTAGCTGATATAAACTTGTCCTTCTTCTGCTTTAATCATAAGCTTGACGCTCGTTTTTTCAGCACATTCCTACTTTTAAAACTCAACCCATCATGCTTTCAAATGCGCTCATAAGCTCATTAACTGACCATCTGCAGCAGGCGGTACTGGTAATTGACCAGAAGGGTGAGGTCGTTTATTGTAACGATTCTGCCTCGCAATTCTGGCAAAAAGATTCTGTGCGTCTACTGGGCAAACAAAGCAGTACGTTGTTTCATGAGGATCCTCTGATTCAGGAAAAAATTAACGGTGTGCTCGAGACTGGCAAAGTTTTCAGGATGGGAGGATATGTTCTGCAAACACCTCCTTTACAGGATAGAGGTGCCGAAATTGTGATTGCTCCGGTACTTAACAAGTACGGTCGCGTTAAACAGGCTGTTATCACTTTGTTGGAAAGCACCAATCTGCAGGAGTCACAAGCCAGAGAACAGGAGGAGCAACTGGCACGTTCGCTGGGAACACTGGCAGCATCACTGGCGCATGAAATTCAAAATCCGCTCAGCGGCGTAAGGGGTATGCTCCAGTTGTTGGAACGTGATCTAAACAAGGCAAAGATCAAAAACACATCCACCGGGATGATGCTTTCAGAATTGGATCGTGTCGAACGTTTGTTGAAGCAGTTGCTACTCCATTCACAGCCAATGCCTCTGGACATTACTTCATTTGACGTACATGGACTGTTGAACACAGTAATTCTTTTTGAGCAAAACACAGTTTCGAATATTCGTTTTATCCGCAGTTTTGATACTTCACTACCGGACATTCAAGCTGACCGTGACAAACTGCATCAAGTATTTTTGAATCTGATCCGAAATGCGGTTGAGGCATCACCCAACGATGCAACTGTTACTGTTCATACACGATATTGCGGAAAATGGGAACTGGCCGGAACTAATCTGGATCCTGAACTGAATTATATGCTGATTTCTATAGAAGATGAAGGTGCTGGTGTACCACAGGAACAGCGAAATCAATTATTTAAACCGCTTTTTAGCACTAAGGAAGAAGGTCACGGCCTTGGTTTGTCAATCTCTCACAGACTGATTCAGGCACATAAAGGCTTATTGCGTTACTCTCCCAGAAATTCAATTGGAGCAGTCTTTCAAATATTTTTACCACATCAACAGTTGGGGAACTCGAACTAGGTGTTACAGTTAACCCAGAAAACTGTTTTAATAGTTTTTTCTATCTAAGCTAATTTAACTGGTAGTAAAATGCGTTTTCACAGTTTTTTACTTTTTAGTGTATAATCAACTCTGCTATTATCAAGACACGCTGGAATGTTTCGCCAAAACATTATCTTTTTTACAGCTTTAATTTGCAAATATTTAAAGAAAGGAAAGCAATGAGCACAAGTGATCCAATCGTTATTGTAGGAATGGCCCGTACTCCAATCGGCGGATTTCAAGGAGTTTTGAAAGATGTTTCCGGGCCTGAATTAGGAAGTTCCGCCATTCGTGCCGCTCTTGAACGCAGTGGAGTACCTGCTGAAGATATTGATGAAGTTTTGATGGGGTGTGTCCTACCGGCAGGTATGGGACAGGCTCCTGCACGTCAAGCTTCTCTCGGAGCTGGAATCCCTGACGCAACCGGTTGCACCACCGTAAACAAGATGTGTGGTTCAGGGATGAAAACAACTATGCTCGCACATGATTTGTTGGTAGCCGGTACAAATGAGGTCATGGTTGCAGGAGGACTCGAAAGCATGTCGAATGCACCGTATATTTTGCCCAAAGCCCGTTCCGGTCAACGCCTTGGTCATGGTCAAATGTTGGATCACATGTTTCTGGACGGACTCGAAGATGCCTTTGATAAAGGCACACTGATGGGCGTTTTCGCGGAACGAACTGCTAAAAAATATGGATTTAGCAGAGAGGCTCAAGACAAATTTGCGATCCGTTCTTTAACACGTGCAAAAAAAGCCATCGAGGATGGAAGTTTCGATGCTGAAGTAACTCCGGTGACATACAAAAATCGTCAGGGTGAAGTTACAGTTGAGCAGGATGAACAGCCTCTAAAAGCGAACTTGGATAAAATACCAAAATTGCGGCCTGCCTTTGATAAGGACGGGACAGTCACTGCGGCAAATTCTTCTTCCATTTCTGATGGTGCCGCTGCTTTGGTGATGATGCGTGAATCGACTGCAAAAAAACGGGGGTTAAAACCAATTGCTCGTTTTCTTGGTCATAGTAGTTTTGCTCAGGAACCTGCTTGGTTCACAACTGCACCGGTCAGCGCAATTAAAAAGTTGCTTGAAACTGTAGGCTGGAAAGCGGATGACGTAGACCTATATGAAATAAACGAAGCTTTTGCGGTAGTCACAATGGCAGCTATGAAAGATCTACATTTGCCTTCAGAAAAAGTTAATGTACATGGCGGTGCCTGTGCACTCGGACATCCTGTAGGAGCTTCCGGAACTAGGATTCTGGTGACCTTAATTTCAGCTTTACAAAAATACGGTAAAACCCGAGGTGTGGCCAGCCTTTGCATTGGTGGTGGGGAAGCTACCGCGATGGCAGTTGAAGTCATGTCCTGAAAAAATATTCTTGTTGCAAATAAACTGGTTCAAGGCTATCATTAGGAAATAGGATATATAGCACAAGGGCATGCAAAATGCTGAAGAAATTGGTGATATTAAGTAGTCCGCAAACTCAGTTTTGAGTTTTTTATCGCATTCAGCAGATTTTTT
>JAPKDT010000111.1 GCA_028822475.1 SAR324 cluster bacterium | reverse complement strand
AGCACTAAATCGTGTCCCGAGTTCTAAATTTAGTGCATCGACGAGGAAGCATCTCAGTCTATTAGTCGCTTTAAACCAAGGTTTGTATTACCAAAGCTATTTTCCTGCCTGATCATCAGTGGGCTTGCTGTCGAGCGGAAAATCTATTGAGAACGCTTCATAGTTATCTATGTATGGGTCAAAGAAAGTTATTTCAATAGACTAATATTGATCAGGATTAAAGCTGCATCTGATAATCATTCCATGTCTACTACAATTAAATCGAGACTGAAATGGCCTTAAAGTAAGACGTATATCAGTTGAGCATTTTTGGTGTTTCCAAAAAATCAACCATTTCGTCAAGTGCTTTGGCAAAAACATGAGTCGCATAGTCAACCTTAGTTTCGTCATCGATTAAACGAAGCTCTAACGAATCCATCAATTCCTTGATAGTCTTTGAGACTTGCCTCTCAAATTGATTACTAAGATCTACACCAACCGCATAGGTAAAATTTTCTATTTTTTCTTCTGTTTGTGTCATTTGTTCCCGCTTATCAAATACTTGTTAAAGTAGAAAATCCGTTGGCCTGTTTGTCTCTCAGAGTTATAACTCAGGAGATTTGCTTAAATTGAGGCTCAGGGTGTTAAATTTGCTTGAACTGAGAAGAGCACAAGATGCAACTCTCAATCTGCACTGTATATCGGCAGTTATGCAGAAAAACTTGAGTAAATAACAAAAGAAAAATATTTTCATGATTAACCAAGCTATTATTAGCATAATTTTAAGTAAAATAATGCAACCTTCGATATTTATTATCAGCAGACTGGTAGCTATTTTTTTATTTATTTTGACAACAACATGTTATCTGGATGCACAAGAATATGCAACCGACCGCTTGTTTATGAAAGAATTCGGCAAAACTAAATGTCGTAATATGGTAGAAAACAAGATCAAGAGTTTAAAAAATAACCCTGTCATGACTCTTGAGCAGGAAGCCTTGCTGAATCAAAATGTCTGGTCAAAATTACGATTGAAACTTCCCCTCAGTCCAGGTGAAAAATTACACCTAAGAAAGCTCAAACAAAAAGGTATTTACAGCAACAAATTGAGTGCTAAAAATATATGGGCCAGAAATGCTGAAAAATTCAAAGGACTTCGACATAAATGTAAATAAACAGTTTTTACTGATCTGACTTGCATTTCCCACCGTTTCTCCTGAAAATGTTGTTTTGTTAATATTTCTTGCTTTGATGGTGAAACTATAATTATTACATCATTTTTCATGCATTAATCATCCTCTTTTTACACGTTTTTAAGGATATTTTTATGGCATTGCAAACGCCTTTGAGTTGGCTGCAAGATTTTGTTGAACTTAGCATACCTCCTAGTGCGCTTGCTGAACGCCTGACGACCGCCGGTCTTGAGGTTGAATTAATTGAAAAAATTGGTGAAAATTGGGGCGACTATTGTGTCGTAGGACAGGTTACTAAAATACGTAAACATCCAAACGCGGATGCGTTAAATTTAGTTGATGTGGATTTCGGCGCAGACAAACCCATTACACTCGTTACCGGTGCTCCAAACATTCAGGAAATGGCAATAAATTTTCCGGAACCTGCACCAAAAGTTGCTTTGGCCCTTACAGGTGCAATGTTGGTGGATGCCTACCACGAAGATCATCCACTTAAAAAACTCAAACCTGCAAAAATCCGTGGGGTTGCTTCGGAAGGTATGCTCTGCTCAGAGTTGGAATTAGGACTCAGTGAAGAACACGAAGGAATCCTGATTCTTCCTGAAGATGCTCCTGTCGGGAAACTGCTGGAAGAATATTTAGGTGACACTACCCTGCATTTTGATATCAAAGGCGGATTCAGTCATCTACTTTCAATGTTAGGTGTTGCCCGTGAAATTTCTGCACTGACAGGAACGAAATTAGTTAAAAGTATTTTGCCGGATGTCGCGAGCCTTGATGTTGTGACCCAACCGCCGTTTGTTGAATTGGAAATAAAAGATCCGGATATCTGTCCACGTTATTCTGCGTTGTTAATCCGAAATGTTAAAATAGGACCTTCACCTTTCTGGATGCAACAGCGTCTGCTGAGGATTGGAATGCGTCCAATCAACAACATTGTAGACATCACTAATTACGTGATGCTGGAACTGGGACAACCCTTACACGCCTTTGACCATGACAAACTTATTGATCGAGCCAAGGGGCAAACACCAAAAATAATTGTGCGACGTGCAGTAAAAGGTGAAACACTGCTCACACTGGATGATGTTGAACGAAAATTAGATGACGAAATGCTCATGATTACAGACAATTCCGGACTGATCGCAATTGCCGGAGTCATGGGTGGAAGTGACTCTGAGGTCTCTAAAACTACAACAAATATTTTACTCGAATCTGCAAATTTCGAATTTCTTAATAATAGACGCACGTCTCAGGTGCTAAAATTAAGAACTGAGGCAAGTGAGAGATTCGGCAAACAGGTTGATCCGGAAGGTACTTTACAGGCAGGCTTAAGGGCCGCGCAATTGATGGTTGAACATGCTTCCGGAACATTGGAACTGATTGCCGGAGATTTGTATCCAGAGCCTAAAGAAAAAATTTCCATTGAACTTGATCCTGCTTATGTGGAGCATTTACTCGGCATAAAAATATCTCCTGTACAAATTACAAAAATTTTGACTTCATTGGAATTTAAAGTATCAGGAGAGAACATTTTAAAGATTGAAGTCCCAAGCCACAGGATGGACATAAATATTCCCGCGGATTTAGTCGAAGAGATTGTCAGGGTTTACGGATATGAAAATTTACCTTCAACTCTGCTCAATGACGTCCTTCCTCCACAACACATGAATCAAAAACTGGACGTTACTGAACGCGTCAGGGATATCCTCGTGGCTTCCGGAATGGACGAGATTATCACCTATTCCATGATGAACCCCATGGATGAGGCACGTTTGCGATTGGAAAAAGACATCGATCTTGCCAAATTTGTGCCTTTGAAAAATCCTCTTTCCCAGGAAAGAAGTCACCTCCGCCGTTCACTTCTTCCCGGTGCGTTAAGTACTGCACGCGCTAATTTGCGTTTTTTAGCTAAAGTGGTAACATTTGAGGTCGGCAGTGTGTTTCATCCTCATCAAGAAAACAAACTTCCTGATGAACCGCAGCGTCTATCATTATTGATGAGCGGCAGCCGTGAAACTCAATCGTGGCTGGAAAAGGCAGAAGACAACTATGATTTTTTTGACCTGAAAGGAGTTCTGGAACAATTCTTAGGAGCATTGCATCTTGACGGAATTGAGTGGAAAAAATCAAGGGAACTACCATGTCATCCAGGACGTTGTACCCAGATATTGCTGAACGGAAATGTTTTAGGATTTGCAGGAGAATTACATCCAAAAATTAGCGCTTTATTTGAACTGCCTGATCAACCTGTTTGTATTGCTGAACTGGATTTGGACATGATCATTAAACTTGCAGTTGAAGACCATCAGATGGATTTTATTTCTAACTACACACCAATTTTTGAAGATCTGGCATTTGTGATGGACGCAAGTTTGCCGGTAGAAGAGGTTACACCGCTAATTCTTCAAAGTGGAAAACCTTTACTGCGCAGGGCAACTCTCTTTGATGTTTATGAAGGAGAACAGGTTGATGAAGGAAAACGCAGTTTAGCATATTCCCTCACTTTTCAGGCAACAGACAGGACACTTACCGATAAAGAGGTGGGTAAGGTGCGCAACAAAATTATCAAGCGTCTGCAGCATGAATTTCAGGCAACTTTAAGGGCTTGAGGTTTAATGCTATGAAAGCTTTACATCACTTGTGGAAAGCCTTTGGCTTTAGCTTGCAAGGCTTACGTGATACATTGCATCATGAAATGGCTTTCCGGATTGAATTAACGGTGGCCGCGGTATTAATCCCAACTGCTCTGCTTTTACCTGTTTCGCTGATTTTCAGGATTATGTTGATCAGTTCAGTTTTTTTGCTGTTAATAGTAGAATTACTCAATACTGGAATTGAAGCCGTTGTGAATCGTATTTCAACAGAACATCATCCTTTATCCGGAAGAGCCAAGGATGCAGGAAGCGCTGCAGTTTTTATGTCGGCAGTAAACATGACAGTAGTCTGGTGTTTTATTTTGTTTGACTTAATTTTCAATAATTCATAAATTTGTGCAGATTAATTTAATTTTTTACGCAGTACTAGAGGAAACAATCTCAGCAGAACCGCTTTTGCTTGAAGTAAAAAAAGACAGTACTGCCGAGCAGGTAATAGCTTTACTTTCACAGAAATATCCTCAGGCGGCAGCTATTTTAAGGTCAACCAGATTAGCCCATGAAGATGAGTACGTTGCTAAACAGTCGATACTCACAGACGGTGAGGAATATTGTTTGATCCCTCCGGTAAGCGGCGGATAATTTTTGGAAAACTGTAGTCAATGAAATTTGTTTACTAGAACCAGAATGTCAAAAATCTCTAAAACTAAAATTACGACAGGTGTATTCTGGCTTGAAGTTCCTGAGGCAGATTTATACATCCTTTGCGGTTGTCCGGCTGATAGTGTCAAGCATTTGATGAAAGCCGGTAAAATCAACAGTTTTGATAGAAATGTCGGCTCATTAGAGCCGGGCTCAGCTTTTCATCATCCTCACGGTTCTGTGACCAGCGAAACCGGCCCGAATGCAATTCTTCTTTCCGATTTAAGTGTGCAAAATGGAGACTTTGCAAATTTAGCTGAGTTTCCAGTACTGCAGATGCTTTACCGTCAAGGCATGCTTTTGCCGAATCACCCCAACAATACTGGTGCAAAACCACTGCTCATAGGAAGCAGGAACGTGGTGAATGCCCAAATGGAATACATTTACAGGGGGAATTATGGTCTGACTAGTTTGCAAGAAATTCTGGATACAGGAATTTCAAAGGAGCTTGCAGAAGAAATGATGCGGATAAAACTCTACTTTTCCTTTGGTGCAATACGCTCAAGTACTGATCTGCTCGAAGCTCGAATTGTCGACCATGAACCTGTGGAAGTTCTAAACGGTGTAATGGTTCAGAGGAAAAGTGTGAATTGTTACGAATTCACTTATCAAGATGAAAGCGTAGAAATAAATCTGAATCTGGATAAAACTGAACGTTATGTGACTCCTTACGAACTTGAGCACCACCATTTCAAACGTGAATATTTCTCTGTAGTTCATACAGGAGAAGGTGACGGTTGGGATATTAATCGGCCCTGCATGGCCAGTGTCCTCAGTTTTCAGGGAAAAATCTATTTGATTGATGTTGGACCAAACATCACGCACACGCTGAACTCAATCGGTGTTGACGTGAATGAGGTCGAAGGCGTATTTCACACACACGCCCATGATGACCATTTTGCCGGCCTGACTTCACTAATCCGAGCAAATCACCGCATCAAGTATTACACAACACCAATTGTACGAGCATCTGTAACAAAAAAACTTTCCGCTCTGATGTCAATCAGTGAAAAGGCATTTGAAGATTTTTTTGAAGTTTATGACTTAGAACTTGATGTCTGGAACAATATTGATGGTCTTGAAGTAAAGCCGGTTTATTCTCCACATCCTGTTGAAACAAATATTTTGTTTTTCAGGACACTTTGGGAAGATGGTTATGCGACTTACGCTCATTTAGCAGACATTTCTTCTCATAATGTTTTGAAAAAGATGGTTGAAGAAAATCCGCAACTACCAGGCATCAGTCTGGAGATGTTTAAAAAAGTCTGGGAAGACTACCTCCAGCCTGTTGCGGTGAAAAAAATTGATATCGGCGGTGGATTAATTCACGGCAAGGCAATTGATTTTAAGAATGACAAATCTGGCAAAATCATTTTGGCACATACTGCCCAAAAACTAACACAGGAAGAAAAAGTAATTGGCTGCGGGGTTAGCTTTGGAAGTACGGATACGCTGATAGAAGGACATGAGGATTATGCACTGGAATTTGGTGCGGATTATCTGCGGGGATATTATCCAAACGTAGAGATCGGTGAAATTCACATGCTGCTTAATTGTGAGCGAGAATCTATCAACGCCGGTACTATTCTGCTCCGGGATCAGGAAACTCCAAAACATGTCCGTTTGGTTCTTACAGGTGTAGCAGAGTTGCTTTCTCCGCGGGATAAATCAAGTTATCCTTTATCAAGCGGAACTCTAATTGGTGACCTAGCTGTCATTTTTGGTCTAAAGAGTACAGGGACTTACCGTACCTTAAGTCATATTGAAACCCTCAAAATACCGGCTGTTTTGTTCAATGAATTTGTCAACCGCAATCATCTTCTAGAGCAAATTCAAAAAACACAGGAGACTATTGAGTTTTTACAGCAGACATGGTTATTTGGAGAATCTATTTCCTCTCCCATTCAAAGTCAGATTGCTCAAAGCATAACACTCACAAAATACAAGAAAGGTGAAAAGATAGAATGCGATGGGCTAATGCTGGTTAAAAATGGTAAAGTAGAACTTATCAGCCACGGAGCCGGTAAAATAGAGAGTCAACATATAGTAGAAAAAGGTGATTTTTGGGGAGGAGAAAAAATGAACTCAAGTGATTCAAAATGCGTTAACGCAAGGGCAATCTCTCAAGCCGACATCTACAGCATAACAGACGTTGAAATCCTACAGAATATACCGATTATACGCTGGAAAATACTTGAACAGACTGAAAGACGTGAGTATCAGACGATAATTAGTACCTCCTACAAATAGACAATTGAATCTGCACAGGTACAGTTTTGCTGATCCAGTTTTTTTGAGTAAACACCCATAAAAAGTCGGTTAATTTTTTCTTTGTTCCTCGATAGCATTTCCTCCATATGTGCAATTTTAATGGGACCGCTTTCCATTCCGGTTGCCATAT
>JAPKDT010000110.1 GCA_028822475.1 SAR324 cluster bacterium | reverse complement strand
TTTTTAAACAATAACGGGTGATGCAACCTCCGACTTCTGGCATGATTGCTAACAAAGTATTTCCGGAACGCAGATTTAAAATCTTTTCTTTTACTTCATTTTCATTCAGCATACTTGCCATTCATTGTTGTAAGAATTTGCTAAAGTGTTCGACTACAAAAGCAGTGTGATCATAATAATTATTCTGCTAATCTGCTGAAGATTTTCTGGAAAAGCAGGGAGACATTTTTTTAAAAGAATATCATGCTTGGACTGCTGAAAGCAATTGTTTGGGTTTTAATAATCGTTATCGCTGTTACATTGCCGTTCTATATCTGGAGTAGTCTGGACAGAGATTCGTATGAAGATTTTTTACTTCATAGCGTTTCCCCTTTGTCTCAAAAGAGCCGTAATTCGCTTATGCAATAGCATTAGTCAGTTCATTTCGACTATAGGCAATAATCTTTTTGATGTGCGTGCGGCACTATGATAAAGATTTCTCGTTTCGTTCGAAATGAAATTTTTTTTGAATTTTTATAGGTCACATATAAATGAAAAATATTTTTAATTATAACCATGGAACCGAATCTGGAACTGTATCAAAAACACTAAATTTTATAATTTTTACAACATTATTTTTGCTGCTCAGCAGTTTTTCCGTCTCTGCTAATTCGTGGGAGGACATCCGCAAAAAAGCCAAAGGACAAACTGTTTACTGGAATGCATGGGGCGGTTCCGAAGAAATTAATGCCTACATCAGTTGGGTAGGAAGCAGAGTCAAAGAAGATTATGGTGTTACACTCAAACACGTCAAACTTGCCAGCACAGCAGATGCGGTTTCACGTGTACTCGCTGAAAAAGCTGCTGGACGTACCACTAACGGTTCGGTTGATTTGATTTGGATCAACGGCGAGAATTTCGCCAAAATGAAGGAAAACGGCTTACTCTTTGGACCATTTACGGATAATCTGCCAAATTTTAAACTCGTTGATTTTAACGGAAAACCAACGACGTTGCTTGATTTCAACCTGCCGGTTGAAGGTTATGAAGCACCCTGGGGGATGGCTAAATTCAATTTTGTTTTTGACTCTGCACGCGTTTCCGAAACTCCAAAAAGTATTCCGGAACTGCTGCAGTGGTCCCAAAGGCATCCCGGTCGTTTCACCTATCCGCACGTAACTGATTTTCTCGGTTCTACTTTTATTATGCAGGCGTTAATCGAGCTGACTGCAAATCCAGAAGTACTGAATAGATACGTAAAAAGTAAAGTTGAGTTTTCTAAAGTAACCGCTCCGCTTTGGAGTTATCTCAACCAGTTGCATCCTCTCCTATGGCGTTCAGGAAATAGTTTCCCGTCCAGCAGTTCCGTTCAGCAGCAAATGCTCAACGACAGTGAACTCGACATCGCACTTTCGTTCAATCCCTCCTCTACGTCCGCGGCTATTGCTAACGGATCTCTTCCGGAAAGCGCCCGGACTTTTGTGCTGAAAAAAGGTACGATCGGTAACACGCACTTTGTAGGAATTCCGTTTAATTCCGGCTCAAGTGAAGGCGCGATGATTGTGGCAAATTTCCTAATGAGTCCGGAAGCACAAATGCAAAAGCAAAATCCGGATATCTGGGGTGACAGTACTGTTCTGTCAATCACAAAACTCTCAGAGCAGCATCAGCAAAAATTCAAAGCACTTCCGCTTGGAGTAGCGACACTGCCTCCGGAAAAACTCGGACCTACTCAGCCAAATCCGCATCCGGACTGGAAAAACCAACTTGGTGCGGAATGGCAACGACGATACGGACAGTGAGTCTACTCCCTGCTTTTCCATTTCTAACTCAGCTACTGTTTCTGCTTCCAATTGCTGCAGGACTTTTCGGTGTGTTGCTTCCGGCTCTCGGATACTTACCTGATCTTGGCGGAGATCAATTTCACTTTGAAGTTTTCCGCCAATTGCTTGAGCATCCTGCACTTCTGCATGCGGTTTGGCTGACTCTTTTTTCCGGAATTGCCGCGACTTTTATCTCTTTGTCTTTGGCGATTCTTCTGGCCGCAATGCTTTCGCGTGCTAGCCTTTCCGGAAATAAAAATAACAAAATGGCCAGTTTGTTTGTAATTGTTAGGCGTGGCTTGATTCCTTTGATTGCTGTGCCTCATGCAGCAATGGCTTTAGGATTGGCCTTTTTGGTGGCACCAAGCGGTTGGATCGTCCGCTGGTTTTCTTTCCTGTTGATGGGATGGGAAACACCTCCGGAATGGGTGACAGTACAGGATCCTTTTGGTCTAAGTTTAATTTTGGGTTTAGTCTTGAAAGAAACTCCATATTTACTTTTAATGATTCTTGCGGCCTTGCCGCAAATTCGCGCACAGGAATATATTCGCATCGGGCAATCTCTGGGTTATGGGAATTTACGGAGTTGGCTGAAACTAGTGTTACCGCAGGTTTATCCATTGATTCGTCTTCCTGTTTTTGCGGTGCTGGCGTTTTCTCTGTCAGTGGTTGATGTTGCGTTGATTCTAGGTCCCAGCACTCCTCCAACACTTTCGGTGCTGATTTTACGCTGGATCGACAATCCTGATTTATCATTTCGGTTTTTGGCCTCAGCCGGTGCGGTTTTACTGTTGCTGCTCACGCTTGGAGCATTGCTTTTCTGGCGTGTTTCAGAGTGGCTGCTTTTACAAAAATGGAGGAATTGGCTTTCAAACGGCAAACGTGGGAACGGAAACGAAGCTCACAAGCTTGCTGCTCTGAGCGGATTGCTTTTGCTCGGAACAGCTTTTTTGAGTGTGCTTGGTTTGGCGTTTTGGTCTTTATCATTACGCTGGCCGTATCCCCATGTTTTGCCCCAGCGTTGGACCTCGCGGAATTGGGAGCGTCACTGGAGCAGTATACAGGAAACCTCGTTCACGACTCTGGAGCTGGGAGTGATTGCCGTCGTAATCGCGTTGATTTTAGTGGTGGGTTGTTTAGAAAATGAACAGTGGCGCAGAGTCAGCTTTTCATTCCGTTCCCAATGGCTGCTATATCTGCCTTTGTTAATTCCACAGGCGACTTTTCTACTCGGTATCCAGATCCTAGCAGTACGTCTTGAAATGGACGGCACATTTCTGTTGCTAGTATGGAGTCATTTACTGTTTGTTTTACCATATGTTTTTCTTACACTGGCTGATCCGTGGCGTAATCTGGACACCCGTTTTCCACAAATCGGTCAATGTCTGGGCGCGTCTCCGCTGAGGGTTTTGTTCCGAATCAAACTGCCTTTGCTGTTAAAACCACTGCTCGTCGCTGCTGCTGTCGGATTTGCCGTCAGTGTCTCCCAGTATCTACCAACACTATTCGCGGGAGGAGGACGTTTTGCCACACTCACCACTGAGGCCGTGAGTTACGCCGCAGGAGCGGACCGGCGTGTCATTGGTGTATACGGTTTTCTGCAGGCTTTGTTTCCATGGATTGCGCTTTTACTGGCCTTGGCCATTCCACGCTGGCGGTTCCGGAACCGAGCCAGTTTACTATAAAATAATGAGCATGTAGTCCAAAAAAGTACCAAAACTTATAAAATGTTAAAACTAGAAAACATTTCCCTGAAAATTGACGGCAATCCACTATTCAGCAAGCTCAACCTTGAAGTGAATGCGGGACAGGTCAAAACTGTGATGGGGCCAAGCGGATGTGGAAAATCCAGTTTGCTGGCCCATTTGTGCGGTACACTTCCGTCTGTTTTTCAAACTAGCGGAAAGATAATCCTGCATGATAAAACATTAGACGATCTACCTCCGCATGAACGAAAACTGGGGATTTTATTTCAGGATGATCTGCTCTTTCCGCATTTGTCTGTAGGAGAAAATCTTGCTTTTGCCCTGCCCGCTAAAATTCGGCGTCATGAACGCCACGATAAAATTGAACAGGCTCTGGAGGAAATTGAACTGTCCGGAATGCACGAACGGGATCCTGCAAGTTTGTCCGGCGGACAAAGGGCAAGAGTTGCTTTGATGCGTACTTTGCTCGCCCAACCAGAGGCCTTACTGCTGGATGAACCGTTTTCCAAACTTGATCAGGAACTGCGTGGACGGTTTCGGAAGCTGGTTTTTGCTCATGCAGTAAAAAATAGTCTTCCCACTCTTCTTGTCACTCATGATCACGCTGATGCTCAGGCCGCTGGCGGAGATATTATTGCACTTTGATGTCTCAAACTAATAGACGAGCAGGCATCTATTGCGTGCTGACAAGACATTGGATCATGAAATTTAATTTGATTTTCAGAATTTAGTATCGTTTATTCATAATTCCCCTTATCGTTTCATTCCGAACTTATGCAAAGTATATTATAATATATTAGGAACTTAGCAGATCTCTACCTGTAGTCCAGATGATATGTCGGAGTCAATAATATCAGGCACTTCCGATAATTCGTGACTCAAAAGCTACTTCTCAGGATTGACTAATCCCGCAACTTCTTGCGAAAAGTCTCATACAGTTGTATAACAAAAGGCCGTCTCCTTGATTACTTTTCCCATAATTTTGGCTTTTCTGTGTATATTACAAATTCCCTCAATAAATCTTTGCAGTTCTCAATCTTTTCTATACTGATTGTGCTGTTTTTCTTTTCATTGACTACTTCGGTTTTGTCTCAGGAATACAAACCACGTGCGGTGGTTATGGGATTAAACACAAGCAACTCACCAGATTTTTCGGAACAAATCTTGCTTCACAAATTGAAGTATGAATTAGCCGGCAGCTTTGATTTAAGTAAGCAAAGAGCTTTTGAAAAAGCCCTGCAAAAACTGGAAAGTACTGCTGAGAAAAATTACTGTCTGCAACTAAAATGTATGCTGGAAGTGCACGCTGCTTTTCCGCAGACCAGTTTATTTTTACTCAAAAGCCAACCGGATAATCAGCGTTTGACTCTGATCCTGATAGGGGAAAATAAGCTTTGGCGAGTGAAACATGAAGTCTGCTCACTCTGCGCTTTGACTCCGGAAGAGATGCTGACAAATGTAGTGCTCCGGATGCAGAGTTACCTAAAGCCTCCAATGGTAGTGGAGCAGACAAGTCCAAAGACGCTTTCAACTTCTCCGGAAGCAGTGAGCAAGAAAGCTGATTCTGCAAAAGCAAAAAATAAAACTGCAAAATTCTGGTCCGACACTAAATTGCGGAAAGGAACAGAAAGTCTCGAGCCGAAAGCCAGATTGCCTTTGGAGGAGCTCCAGTTCAAAATTGCGCAAAGACGTTACAATCAGTTAATTTGGAGCAAAATTAAGAAAGATTTAATGTTTTTTAGACAAAAAAACCGTAATTTGTCTGTTAGGAACTTAAAAGCACGACTGAGACTGCAAATTGATAAATACGGCAAGGTGATTGAAAGACGTTTGTTGAAAGCAAGCGGTTCTCATAAATTTGATAAATCGATCCTTGATTCGGTTGATTTGCTGAAACTGCCTCCGCCGATGGAGCTGTTGATTCGACATCCACCTTACGTGGTTACGATTCTGATCCAGCCCTGACCAAGATTGATTAACTTTAAAAAAGTAAATATAACACACATATTTGTCATGTTAATTTCGTGGGAGTGACAACTTTTACAAAGCTTCTAAAAGATTTAAATGAAAATTATTTCAGTGGAAGAGCATAATTCTGAAATACAGAATACGGAAGCAACAGCCGTTGCTGTTCAACATTCCTCTCTGGCTCCGAATGAGGCCTTGAAACTGGTATTTGGCGAATATGCGGCCAATACTCAGCGAGCATACGCGCGCGCCTTCAGGGATTTACAGGAATGGGCAGATATCCGGGAACTGCGAGAAATGGAGAACTTTGATCCTCTCCGGATGCTCGAATACAAAAATCAGCTGAAGTCTTCAGGTAAAAAAGCTTCGACCATCAATCAAACCATGAGCGCCTTACGTAAAGTCTGCAAGGTGCTGACAGAGTTTGGCTATCTCAAACAGAATCCTTTCAAAGCCTCTGTCATCCGAGCGGAAAAAGTTGACACTGCGACCAGTAAAGGCGCGCTCCAGGTTTCCCAACTCAATGCCATGATGGAGGCAAATAAGGTCATGCAATACGATGGTCGCACGGCAACGCTGCTGAGATGCCGGAATGGACTTGTGCTGAAATTTCTTTACCTGACTGCAGCCAGACGCGGAGAAGCAGCTGATTTACGCTGGGATGATATTGTCCAGGATGGTGCTTTTTACGTGGCTGTACTGAGGTTTACGAAAAGCGGAAAAGAACAACGGATTAAATTGAGGGATGAACTGCATGAAGAATTATCCAGCTGGCGCTTATTGTGTCAGCAAAACAGCATTGATTCCGCTTATGTTTTTCCATCACTCGGCTTCAGGACACTTGCACATCAAATGTCGGGAAAAGGCATCAATGACATCGTTTCCAGACTTGGCAAAGCAATTGGCTTAAATATTTCTGCACATTATCTGCGCCACACTGCAATCACACTTGCGCTGGAACTTGGTGAACCGCTACAGAAAGTTCAGTCTTACGCACGCCATGCCTCCGCCAATACCACTATCCGTTACTTTCACGACAGGCAGCTTTTAGAAAAAAATCCTACCGACCGTCTCCCCCTGATTTAAACAGAGCGTTTAAATATTACTTAAAATTATCTTTGAATTGATCAATCTGTGGCATACGTTTATGCAAAACAGTAATGATACCGACAGTCCAACTGTGCAGATATTTCCAGTAGACAAAATGCTTCTCATCTTGATAAAAGAAACCAACCACTCCAAACTCTGCCGGTACCTGTCCAGATAAAACCTTGTGGGCTTTTATTTGCTCTAGAGAGCTTACCGAATATCTTGAACCATTTTTCACCACTAAACCTCTCGAAAATGGAACTGGTCTCTATTTGTCAGTATCAGATAATATTATTAAGAATCACGACAGCAGCATCGAATGTAAAAGTAAAGGCTCCGG
>JAPKDT010000109.1 GCA_028822475.1 SAR324 cluster bacterium | reverse complement strand
ATGGACACCTATGAGCAACCAACAAATGCATAATACTCATAAGTAACTGATAACATGGTGGGCCAGGCTGGACTTGAACCAGCGACCGGACGATTATGAGTCGTCAGCTCTAACCAACTGAGCTACTGGCCCGAACCAATCTTTATATTTTAGCTGTCATGCCGGAGTTAAAACAAGACTTTTCGGAAACAAATTACAGATGAATATTCTGAATCTCCGTATATTCACTTATTAATTTGGTAAAAGGGAGAAGCGCATCATAGGAGGGTGCCTCGCAAAAAACTGTTCCGAAGTTTTAGCCATTCTCAGCAAGAAAGATTCTTCCCACGGACGTCCCATTAACTGCATCCCCACCGGCAATCCCTTTGCGTCATAACCGACAGGAAATGAAATCGCGGGAAAACCACCTATATTTGCTTCCGGAGCGTAACGCATCAATTCCGTTAATGTACTCAGATCTGATTCACCGTTTATCAGCGCGTCCGGCAGAATAGGAGGGGCTGTACAGGCTGTTGTGGGAGTGACTATCGCGTCAACCTGCTGATAAATTTTAGTTAAATTTCTAATCAGTTCTGCTCGTATCCGCTGAGCTTTTACATAATCTCTGCCTGTAAACTCTTTGGCGAGAGTGAGATTAAGCAATGCATCCAAACCAAAAGGTTGGCGGAACGTTTTAAAATGAGGCTGTAGTGAAGTCAGCATTTCTGTTACAATCGTAACAATTTGTGCTATATGTACTTCATTCAATTGTGGAATTTCAATTTCCTCTATGGTGGCGCCTTGAGCTTTAAAAGCATCCAGCATTCGTTCACAGTTTTGGACAATATCAGTGGATGCGTGATTAAACCACGCTGAAAAAACTCCAAGTTTAACACCTGTTAAATTTGCGTTATTAAAATCCTGCAAATCAACAGACGGTTGATTTTGTGTGCGTAGTTGTCTGGGATCGGGACCAGCAAGAAAGGAATATGCCAGAGCGGCATCATCAGCGGTTGAAGTGATTGGACCAACTGTCGAGACACTCCAGGAAAGTGGTGCAGCACCGACAGAACTGATCCTGCCCCATGTTGTTTTAAGACCTACAACTCCACATAAACTGGCTGGAATCCTGATTGATCCACCACCGTCAAGTCCGAGCGCAATCGGTGACAAGCCTGCTGCTACAGCAACGGCTGAACCACTTGATGAACCTCCAGGATAATGATCTAAATGATGAGGATTCCTTGTAGTTCCATAATGGACATTGAGACCGGTTACACCCAGACCAATTTCATGCATATTAGTTTTTCCAACCATCAATGCACCTGCTGAACGTAGACGCGCAACGCTGGTTGCATCCTGTTCCGGGGGCTGAGTATTATAAAACTTGCTGCCGGCCATCGTTGGAAACGGGAGCATATCTAGCTCATCTTTCACTGAAATCGGCACACCATCCAAAATCCCAAGTGGCTCTCCACGTTCATAACGTTCTGTTGAAGCTTTTGCCTGCTGCATCAGTTCACGCTCTTCCCAGGCGATAAACGGCCGTAACGGCACCGCACTTTCTTCAATGCTGCGGACAATGTCCAGCAAACGCATGGCAACATCTACCGGTGTTGTTTTTCCCTCAAGATAGGCCCGATGAAAATCTGCGGCGGTTTCAGGTTGGAAAAGACTTTGTTTTGCCAATTTTAAGTTTTTCCCGGCCAACACAGCCTGCGGTTTATTTTTTACTGAATCGAGAAACTCTTTGATCGATTTCTTAGCGTCAGCTGAAGTTATCTTACTTTCTACGGGATGGATTGGTTCCATCACCGGATAATCTTTAACTTTGCTTTTACGCAAACTTGGCAGTCCTGCCTGTTTTAACAGCAGTGGAATCAGCAGCAAACGAATTCCAGGCGTTCGCAGCAGACTTACCAATATTTTAAGTGTACGCCCGCTGGTCCTTGGAATGCTGATGCTTTTAAGATTATAAACAGGTTTATCTTTTTTAGCAAAAGGCCACAAATTTAGCATCAGCTTTTTTACTTTTTCAGATGTCACTTTATTTTTGCTGTTTTTATTGTCCATGTTTATCTCAATTATTCACTGACTCATGAGGAAGTTCACAAACAAAGCACGCTCCATCGTTAACTTCCGAATCGATCCAAATTTTCCCGCCGTGTGCTTCAACAATTTTTTTGACTGTTGCCAATCCAAATCCGTAACCTTCTACATCGTAATTCAAGCGCGCATTTGTTTCAAACACTTTGTCTTGATACTCAGCTAAAATCCCGGGTCCGTTATCACGTATCCAATAATTAGTTGAAACATTATTTTTGCGACTGCCGAATTCTATCTTGACCGGATTCTTTGAACCTCTGTATTTAATGGAATTCGCAATCAGGTTTTGCCAAACTTTCAACATCCGAATTGGATCACACCTCACCTGAGGCATTTCCGGTAGATTAACAAAACTTACCATTCCTTCTCGTTCCGCGTAATCAAAATTTTCAATCACTGTGTTGATTAGTTTAGTCATTGAAACTTCTTCCAACTCACCTATCACTTGCCCGGCTTCTGCATAATCCAGTTGAGTATTGATGAAATCTAGCATTTTATGGAAAGTCTGCGGAATACGTTCCAGAATATCTTTTAAGCTTTCATCCTCGATTAATTGTGGATATTCATTCTTAATCCTGTACAGAAACAAATCATAAAGACTCGCGGCACCGACGATTGGAGATTTTAGGTCATGACTGACTGTGTGCGAAAAACTACTCAGTTCCTGTTTTTTTTGCAGTAGTTGCTGATTCAGTTCTTTAATTCGATCAAGATCTTCCTTGCTGCGTAAGGCGGATTTGACACGGGCGACTAAAGTGGAACGGTCGAGGGGCTTGTAAATATAATCCACTGCTCCAGCATCAAAAGCATCCACGAAAGAATCCATTTCCTGTTTTGCAGTAACCATCAACACAGGAATATCGTGACACTCAGGCATTTCTTTCAGACGTTTCGTCGCTTCAATACCGTCCATTTCCGGCATCATAATATCCATCAGAATACAGTCCGGATGCCAATTTTCGAGAATCTTCAACGCTGCTTTTCCAGATGATGCTTCACGAAATTCACACTTGAGTTGATGCCGTAGATGATCTTCAATCAGCAGACAGTTGTCCTCAATATCATCAACAATCAGTATTTTGCGGATGGCCCGGTGCTGCTCATTGACTGGCATCAAATATTTTGCGAATTACATGTGAATGGAGCGTTTTTCTGTTGCGTCCAGCATAGCTTCTTTGATCGCTTCCGCATATGTCGGATGCGCATGTGACATTCTGGCAATATCTTCAGCGCTGGCCCGATATTCCAGAGCAACAACTGCTTCCGCAATTAAATCCGCGGCACGGGCGCCGACCAGATGAATTCCTAAAATTTCGTCTGTATCCTTGTCTGCCAGAACTTTTACAAAACCATCTGTGTCCATGGAAGCTCGAGCACGTCCAAGTGCTTTAAAAGGGAAACTGCCTGTTTTGTAGTTATAATTTTCGGCTTTTAATTCATCCTCAGTAAAACCCACACCTGCTGCTTCAGGCCAAGTGTAAAGCACTCCTGGAATTGCTTTGTAATTGATATGCGGTTTTTGACCCGCCATCGTTTCTGCCACAAAAGTTCCTTCTTCTTCTGCTTTGTGTGCCAGCATTGCTCCGGCCACCACATCCCCGATGGCGTAAATTCCTGGAACAGCTGTTTCCAGATTTTCATTCACCGGAATACGCCCCTGCTTGTCCGGAGTAATTCCGATGTTATCCAAACCAAGATTGTCCGTGTAAGGCCGACGTCCCACCGCGAGCAGACAATAATCTCCGTTAAATTCCACAACTTCACCTTTTTTGTTGAGAGCGGAAACCTTAACTTTTTTTCCGGATACAGTTGCGCTTTGAACAGCGTGGCTGAGAAAAAACTTCATGCCCTGTTTTTTGAAAATCCGCTGAACTTCTTTGGCCACTGAGAAGTCCATCCCAGGAATCAAACGGTCAAGAAATTCTACAACCTGCACTTCTGTGCCAAGTCTGGCATAAACTGAACCTAGTTCCAAACCAATCACACCTCCGCCAATCACAATTAATTTCTCTGGAACTTTATCCAAACTAAGCGCTTCTGTGGAAGTTATGATGCGTTTTTTATCGCAATCTACACCAGGAATACTTGAAGGTTTGGAACCAGTCGCAATGATAACACGCTCTGTGTTAACAGTCTGCAGAGCCCCGTCTGTAGCAACAACAGAAATCGTCTGTTTGTCCTTAAAAGAGGCATGTCCGCTGATCACAGTTATTTTATTTTTTTTCATCAGATACTCAATTCCCGCGCAAGTTTGCTCAACTACATCATCCTTACGCTGACGCATCCTGGGCCAATCAAGTTTAATCTTTTCTACTTTGATTCCATGTGCCTCAAAATTCTTGTTGGCATTTTCGAAATGCTCACTTGAATCCAATAGAGCTTTTGAAGGAATGCAGCCGACATTGAGACATGTCCCTCCAAGGGTGGAATAGCGTTCAATGATAGCCGTTTTCATCCCCAACTGCGCACAGCGGATAGCGGCTACATAACCGCCTGGTCCAGAACCGATGATTGTTGTGTCAAATTTTGTCATGTTTGAGTTTCAAAGTTTCACTTACAAAAGCATCCTGCTCGGATTTTCCAGATTTTCTTTTACACGTACCAGAAAGCTCACCGATTGCTGGCCGTCAACGACCCGATGATCGTAGGACAAAGCTAAATACATAATGGGACGTATCTCAACTTTTCCGTTTACCGCCATCGGGCGTTCAACTATATTATGCATTCCCAGAATTGCACTTTGCGGGGGATTTAAAATAGGAGTTGAAAGCATCGAACCGAAAACTCCGCCGTTTGTGATGGAAAAGGTGCCGCCCTCCATTTCGTCAATACTAAGTTTGTTGTCACGGGCTCGTTTAGCAAGTCTGCCGATTTCTGTTTCAATTTGTGGCAGTGACAATGATTCCGCATTCCTGACAACTGGAACCATCAAACCTTTCGGTGCACTGACGGCGATTCCCATGTCTACATAATCATGAAAAACTATCTCTTCACCGTCCAGTTGCGAGTTCACTGCCGGGAAGTCCTTTAATGCTTCCGTGCACGCTTTCGTGAAGAGTCCCATGAAACCCAGTTTTACTTTGTATTTTTCGAGAAACATGTCTTTACTCTGGCTACGTAAATCTAAAATGGCCTGCATATCGACTTCATTAAAGGTCGTCAGCATCGCCGTTTCGTTTTTTACTGCTACCAGACGTTCCGCAAGTTTTCTACGTAAACGTGACAAACGTTCCCTTTTTGTGTTTCTGGAACCGGAAACTTCAGGAGGCACCATCTGATGTGCTGATTCCATGTTAGCTGCAGATTCCGAAATTTTACGACCGTGCCGTTGCACATCCTCTTTTGTAATACGTCCACCCGGACCTCCTCCGGAAACATTGGAAATTCCCTGTTCGGCCATCATTTTTCGTGCAGCAGGAGCAGGATGCCCTGCCGCATAAGAATCCACGGTTGAAACTGACTGTTCGAAAGATTCTGCGGTTTCGGAAGATGCCGCGGATGTTTCAGCCGGAGGAGTATCCGGTTGTGCCGCTGCTGTATCTATCGAGCAGGCCACATCACCAATCCCCGCTGTTTCTCCTTCCTGCAAAACAATTTTCAAAACACCGGCACTTTCCGCAATCAAAGGCAAAGTCGCTTTGTCCGTTTCAATTTCGCAAATCGTTTCATCAAGCTGAACATAAGCACCATCCACCTTTAGCCAACTGCCAATTTCAACTTCTGTGATCGATTCTCCGGGACTCGGAATTTTTATTTCCACAATAGACATGAAAGAAACCTTTAAATGGGTTAGTTAATTTATGAGACATACGTAAAATAGTCACAAAAACGTGTCATTTCAAGCAAAGCAAGAAAGCTATTTTATTATTCCTCAAAAGCCCTGTGCACCAGATTTTCCTGTTGAACTACATGAACTTGCGGAAAGCCGACCGCAGGTGAACTATCAGCGTCACGTGCAACCAGTTCAAGACTTTTTCCTGTTGTTGAAAATGTTCGTAACACAAAACCCCACGCACCCATATTTTCAGGTTCTTCCTGAACCCAGCAGTATTGTCCAGCATTTGGATAACGTTTAAGTAGAGCATGCAGTTGTTTTTCCGGGAAAGGATAGAGCTGTTCCAAACGCACAATTGCAATGTCCTTGACATCCTTTGCCTGCTGTCTTTTGAGCAAGTCATAATACACTTTCCCGCTGCAAAACAAAATTTTACGCACAGCTTTTGCTTCCACGAAATCATCATCAATTACTTCACGGAAATGGGTTCCTTCCAGAAAATCAGCAAGCGGACTCACGCACAACGGGTGACGCAGTAAACTTTTTGGTGTAAAAATCACCAGAGGTTTACGGAACGGGAATGCCATTTGACGCAGAAGAATGTGAAAGATATTTGCGGGTGTAGTGCAGTTAATAATCTGGATATTGTTACCCGCGCAAAGAGTAAGAAAACGTTCGATACGTGCGGATGAATGCTCCGGACCCTGCCCCTCGTGTCCGTGTGGAAGCAAAAGCACCACGCCGTTCATCCTGTGCCATTTTGTTTCAGATGAGGCAATAAACTGATCAATTATTATTTGTGCACCGTTGGCAAAATCCCCAAACTGTGCTTCCCAAATTGTTAAGGTCGTAGGAGCTGCATAAGCATATCCGTATTCAAATCCCAGAACACCATATTCTGAAAGAAATGAATTGTATACTTCAAAAGGCGCCTGTTCCGCGGATATATGATTCAAGGGAACGTGTTTGGTGTTGTCCTCCGCAGTGATAATCGCATGACGGTGCGCGAATGTGCCCCGCCCGCTGTCCTGTCCACTGAGCCGAACCTGAGTGCCGTTTGTAACTAAAA
>JAPKDT010000108.1 GCA_028822475.1 SAR324 cluster bacterium | reverse complement strand
TGATTAATGCGGCTGTGCATCAGCCAAATTCTAAGTAAATGGTTTTTCTCAGAAATCAGTCCTATTTATAATACTATTATCATTGTGATTTTTCTTTAATCAAAATGAGCAACTGTGTTTACTAAACTATAATAGTGTATCAACTCTGTATTTAAGCAAACTGTTTAATTCTGTAGAATTTGATAAGTTTAGCATATCAGCTGTTTTATCGCATCACCTAAAGGATCGCAAGAGTCAGCACTCAAAAGATAATAGGAAACAGGAATTAAAGGGATTACCGTTATGTACTGTTTTATGAAACTTCCGCATAATTCAAGGATGTCGCTAACGGGTCAGTGAAAGGTACTTCACCGCCTACAAGGAGGGTGTTCGGTAAAATCTCTACTAAAAAATCTTGCATGGCAGAGGACAGTTCAAGTGCAAAGCGATGGGAAATAGCCATAATAAAAAGGTGCACTAATCCACGGCAATGCCACATCTGTTCAAGTGTAGTGGTGAAATAAGGATCTTCCTCAACATAAATTACAGCATTTTTACCGGATAAAAGGTGACCTCCAAACATCAATTTAAAAAAAACGTCAGGATACTCATCACGTTTATTTTTATGTTCCTGGTCAAAAAAAGCAGTTCCTATTTGAAAAACACAGAGTTTGTCTTTCTCAATTTCGATGGTCTTTGCTTTTTCAACAGGCAACTGAATCATAAAGGGCAAACGGGCTTGGATCAGCATACTCCACTCTGCTTTACGATCCACAAAAGGCATCTTCTCCTCAGTTGAACGAAAATAGACTGATTCTTCGTCCTGATTATTTTTTGCAACCACCGCCCAACGCTCAGCAGCTTTGTATTCCTGTCCACGCTGGATCAGTAATTCCTGAGTAAAATTGTGACTTGCGGCAATTACCTGTAAATTCCCGCCGTGCAGTTGTCGGAAGAAATTTGCAAATTCATCACAATAATCCTCAACTCTGGAACGAAAATAAGGGGAGGAGCATTCCGGAACCGGACTAAAACTCGCAGACAGCTTTTCCAAAGGTTCAGCATAAGCGGCACAAAGTTGTTCATATGCAGAACTGTTGTCTTCTGAATTTTCCTGAGTGAGAGTCTCAAGAGAAATTTGTGGGTCAGATTGATCTTTTTCATCAGAATGATCTCTGCTTACTATAATTTCTTCTGTAGCTTCGAAGTCTGAGCTCTCATTTTCGGCGTTATCTTCCGCTGCAGTAAATACTTCAGTTTCTTCCTGCACAGTTTCACGTTCTGCAGTTTTTGAAATATGGGCTTTTACCAATTGTTCTATCTCACGAAAATCGAGCTTTACCACTACCTGTTCAATCGTTAACTCTTCGTGATTTTCAAACTGAACTGCCAGTTCAGTCAGCTGACTTTGTTGAGTTTTGTAATTATCATGATTCTTCCTAAACTGTTTAAGCCGATTCAAAAAGTAGCGGTTTTTGAGCATCAGATAGGCCCGGTAATTTGAAGAAAATAACGTACGTAAGCGTTCTGTAAAGAATTTATTCAGCAGAACCTCCGGTGCCCCAGAAACCAAGACCATTTTTTCAGCTAGTATTTCTTCCTTATAAAGATCTTCCCGTTTGCATTTTAGAACACGGCTCAAGGCTTCTTCCAGCCTAAATTTATACGCGTCCAGAGCAGTAGATTCCCCGGAGTTTTTAGTAAACCGTTCCAACTGCTGAATGACCATTAATGAACGGTAACTTTTTTCTATTCCAGGCAGAACAACTTTCAAACCTTTGCTGGCATCATAGTTGACGACCAGACGCATTACTGAACGCAAGTCATAAAGTTGTAGGGAATGCATAAATGCCTGTTGCTCAACAGTGAGAGCAGCATCCGGATCAAACGAAGCGGTTTCAGCAAAAAAATGATGAATTGTGGTGGAGAGTCTTGTGCCGAATTGCCGTAGAACTGCCGGAGCATCCGCTGCATGTCCAAGCTTGAGCATTTCTGCTTCAATGGACTCTAGCTGTTCTTTCCACTCTGATTGTTTCACTTTGGTGAGATAGCAACTATGGAAGATTGGATTTTAACAATTTGAGAAGTTATCGATCCAAGCTGATAAAGGGAGTTTGAAATTTCTATTTTAACATTTCCACAATATCGAGATGGCCTTGTTGCTCCGCGATAATAAGAGCACTTCTTTTTAGTAAATCTAACAACAAAGGGTCAGCCTTTGCGTCCATCAGTAATTTTACTGTATCGGTACGACCTTCCGCAGCAGATTCCATCAGCGCGGTACTGCCGCTCTTACTTTGCCAGTTAATATCAGCTTGATGCTTAATCAACAAACGGGCAATTTCGGTCCGGCCTTCATTTCCGGCAATCATCAGCGAACTTACTCCTTCCGCATCGGCTGCGTTAACATCTGCCTTCCAGTCCACTAACAAGCTGACCACCCTTTCCCGTCCCTCAAGAGTTGCGAGCATCAGAGCAGTCATCTTTTGATTGTCCTCGAGATTGACTTTTGCTCCTGATTCCAGCAAACGTTTTACCACTCCGTAACGTCCAAAAGAGCTCGCTTCCATCAAAGCGGTACGTCCCACATCGTCAATTTTATTGACTTTAGCTCCATTTGCAAGCATCTGATTGACGACACTCAAGCGGCCTTCAATAGCCGCGCTTATCAACTCATAAAACGGCTCAGTAACGTTCATTTCTGATGAATCATCTTGAAAATCAACTTCCTCACGGCTACTGCCAAACAAGTTTTCTGGTGTCAACAGATTATTTTGAACTTGAACCGTTTCTGACTTTGCACCTCTGGAAGTCAGATAATTTACGACTTCCAAATAACCGTTACTGGCTGCGGCTAAAAGAGCTGTGAAGCCTTCTTCATTTACGGCATTTATGTCTGCGCCTGCGTCAAGCAGCAAACGCACGATTCCTAAGTAACCTTCAAAGGATGCTACTATCAGGGCCGACTCTCCATAATTTGTTCGAAAATTTACAGCTGAATTATACTCAAGCAACAATCGCACAGCCGAAATTTGTCCTTCCAGCGCGGCAAAAATAAGCGGAGTCGAACCATCTTCCATCGTGCTCTTCACACTTGCGCCGTGTTCCAAAAGAATCTTTGTCATTTCCGTATCGCCGTAACGCACAGACAGGCTAAGCGGATTTAAACCCAATCCGTCTTTACTTTCCAGATCCGGCGAGTTTGCCAGCAGAACCAGTGTGGTTGCCTGATTACCGAAAACAATAGCTTGCATCAAGGCATTCCTTCCGGAAATATCGTTTCCTTTCAAGTCTGCTCCGGAAGCAATCATTTCTCTCATTTGCGCAGCATTACCCTCTCTGGCTACTTGAAACAAATCTACTTCGTCTCCGGCAAACACAAATGTGCCTGTCAAAAATAATATTAGATAAAGGTTACAGAGAAATCGCATTTCAGCTACTTAGTTCTTTTTGTGTATTGTTTTTGAATTAACTGTTTTTATTATTCTTTAACTTTGGTGAGCCTGTTACTCTCTCGTGTTATTATTTGCGATTAATAACTGTTTACCAAGTCAAATCTTTAATCATTTTATTTACTCACTAAAGCAGCGCCAATTCCTGAGTAACGTGATACTTTGTGCAAAGCCGCTTCTTCCAGAACACTTTGCTCACCAAGTATTAACACAGATTTCTTTGCTCTTGTCAGTGCTGTATAGAGCATTTCACGGCTCATTAATTCCCCAATGCTCCTTGATTCATTCTCACTTGCCCAGCGCTCTCTACTTAAAGCAGGTAAAATCAACGCCAGATGATCATATTCTGAACCCTGACTTTTGTGAACGGTAATCGCGTAAGCAGTTTGCAAATGATGCAGCTCGTATTGATAAAAAGTCTTGAATTCTCCGTCAACTGCAAAAACTGCTTTCAGCTCAACTTCTCTGCTTTCAGGATTGATAAATTTTAAAAATATTCCCTGATCACCGTTGAACAGTTGAAGCCTGTAATTATTTTCTGTCACCATCACAGGCTCTCCGGGATAGTGCTCCGAAAATGAATCTTTTGTTCCGTTTTCTGCCAGCCAGCATTCGCTTATTTTCTGATTGACCGCCATTGCTCCACTTGGCAAAACCTGAGTTGCGGTTAAAACACGGAAATGTTTTAAATGCTCAAACAGATAATCCAGTTTAGCAGCACGAGACTCCGAGGCATCGTGGGAAAAATTCTGTTGTGTTTCGTATAGAAATTTTTCATCACTTAAATAATTTACAACCCACCATCTTGCAAAATTTTCCAGTTGAGCTGGAGTATTTGTCTGATTCAGCAAAAACACTTTTTCCTTCTCAACTTCCTCAAGACTTTTCAGTCTGCGGATAATTTCATGATTTGGCGCTTTAGCATTAAACAGTAATTCCGGCCTTGGATCATGTTCCATTTCTTTGACTGTTTCAGCCACACCAAGGATATTACGGCCCGCGGCATCTCCGATCTCCTGCCTGTAACTTCTAAGCAGTCTTACTATATGCAGCGGATTTTCAGCAATACCTGCTGTTTCCGGAATGCTGGAATTCTTTGTCAATTCCAGCAGCACTGCGCCATTACCAACAGACGGTAACTGCTGAGCATCTCCCAGCAGAATAATCCGTGGGACTGACGGCTGGTGCGGTAATTCGGAATTTGCTGCACGTAGTAATGAGCTCATCATTTCTTGATCAATCATCGAGCCTTCATCTATTATCAGCAAGTCGTGTTCCAAAGGGTCATATTCGTGATGTTTAAAACTATGTGTACCGGGACGATAAGCTAAAAGTCTGTGCAGAGTTTTTGCTTCCAAAGCGTCCTCCAGCAATTTTTGCTCAAGCGGCAACTGCTTCAGATTTTCAAGTGAGTTTAAACTATTAACAACGGCTTCAGACATCCGTTTTGCCGCCCTTCCTGTAGGAGCGGCCAATGCGGGACGCTCTGCGAGACCGAGCCTTTTAAGCACTCTGAGCAGAGTTACCGCTACAGAAGTTTTTCCTGTTCCTGGACCGCCTGTTATAATCAATAAAGGAGAAGATATTGAGAGCAAAACCGCTGCTTTCTGTTCATCAGCCAAGCTTAGAGTTTCCTTACCGAAAAGTACCGGCTGTTCGACAAGCACAGTTTCGAGCACTTTTTCAACGATGGAACTTTCCGGAACATGCGGATTCATCTTTATCCGTTTCTGTAGCAGTGAAAGCAATCGGGATTCAGCTTGCCAATATTTGCTAAAATAAAGCAGAGAATGATTTGCGGTGAAAATAGCATTTTGCGTGTGAGCAGACGCGGAATCCTTTTCAGTACCGTAACTTGTCAACAACCATTTTTGCCACTTCTCCTGAGAAAGTTCATTTGCGGAAAATCCAGAATTTAGCAGCGATGCTAATATTTGAGTCTGCAAAATTTCGCGTGGGAGACAGGTGCTGCCGGAAATGTTTGCTTTGCGCATCAGTAGCAAACCGGATAATAAAACGTGAAAACGCTGGTTTTCCTCCGGGCTTTCTCTGCTGATATCCGGTTCCGTCCAGTTCAGGAAATCCAGAGCCTGGAAAAAATATTCACTGCCCAGCTGAATTTCGGCAAATTGCTTTCTCAGTCTCATGAGAGACTCTGTCAGGGCTGGTGCCGCAATTTTATTTTTAAGTGAATCATCAGTTAATCCTTCTGCAAAGCGTGAACGTGCGGTTCCTGAGCTTGTCCAGCCTGCAGGAATAACAGTGATAAAAGGTGCTTCGTTGGTATCTATCGAACTGGACATTTAAGCATTTACAAGTTAAACTCTGAAGATATTTAAGGCGTCTGAAGAGCAGGATTTTTTTCTGCAGAGAGTCATTCAAATGCCGCTTTTTATGGTAATGTTGAACTTTTAAACAAAACTTGTCACTGCTTGAGCAATGAAAAGGCACTCACCCAATCATGTCATGAGCTGGTCCGAAGTCAAGCGTCCAATTGTTTGTCTTGCGCCGATGGATGGAGTGACAAATTCTGCTTACCGTCAAATTGTACGAAGTTTAAGCAAAGATGTCATTCTTTTCAGTGAGTTTACCAGCGTTGATGGACTGGTACGGAGTGAACATGTACGTTTACGTTTGGATTTTGAACCGTGCGAACAGCCGTTTTTCATGCAGCTTTTCGGTAATTCTCCAGAAACTTTCGCGGAAGCTTCACGTATGGTTGAGGATCGCGGAATTTTGGGAGTGGACATCAACATGGGTTGTCCCGCAAAAAAAATTGTGCATTCTCAGCACGGAAGTGCCTTGATGCAGGATCCTGATAGGGCCTGTAGGATTGTGGAAGAAATCCGTAAAGCATGCTCCTTGGAAGTTTCCGTCAAAACAAGATTAGGTTGGAAAGACGATAAAAATTTAATTGATTTCGCAAAAGCTCTGGAATCTGCCGGAGCCTCTATGCTGACCATACACGGACGGACCTATAATCAGGCTTTCAAAGGTGAATCAAACTGGGAGCCAATTTACGAACTGAAACGTCAGTTGTCAATTCCTGTCATCGGCAACGGAGATATCCGGGATTTCAACCATGGACTGGAGCAAATGGCTAATCTTGACGGATTCATGATTGGACGTGCCGCAATTGGAAATCCCTGGTGTTTTCAGGATCGGCGAAAATATCCTGATCCGACTCTCGATCAACGGATTGAACTGGCGCTAAAACACTTCCACTTGTATCGACGATTCAAGCAGGAGTTAGTGGCTGTAAGAGAATTCCGAAAGTATATCGGAAATTATGTAAGTGGTTTCCGTAACGCGAAAGAATGGCGTAACAGCTTGATGCAATGCCAAAATGAGAAATCATTTGTGGAATGTATGCGGGAAATCCAGCAACTTGAACCACCGCTTGCTTTGACCGGTTAACCCAGGAAATGCTTCTACTTGCAGAATAATTGACTAACTTTATTTAGCTGTTCTTGCGATCCTCTTGCCTGATAAAGACAACTATTTGGACTAGGTCACGCTTTAAATTAAAATTGACTTCCATGCCTGTTAGAGGCATCATACATAGCATTGTTTG
>JAPKDT010000107.1 GCA_028822475.1 SAR324 cluster bacterium | reverse complement strand
GAAGATGGAGACATTCCATATTTTCAGTATAAATCCCAACCCGCAAGGTGGAACCGCCCCCATCAATTCCTATAGAAATCATTGTATTTTCTTAAAAAGAAAACTGACTCAAGCTAAGGGCGGCGTGTTGAATGTCTTCCAGACGCTTTGAACCGGCTTCGCGTTCAATGGCCAGGGCACCCTGGTAGCCGATGCGGTTTAAGGTCTTCAAGAATTCATAGTTATCAAAATCACCATCCCCCCACGGTACTTCCTCACCCCATTGTCCGGCAACAGCACTCCGCCGAGCATCTTTGATATGAATGTGTTTGACCCACGGAGTCAGCGTTTCCAAAGCCGAAACCGGATCGCCTTTATCGTATAAAACCATGTTTGCCGGATCAAAATTTACACCCAACGCCGGATGAGAAAGTTTTACTAAAAAATCTTTTAAACTTTCTGCACTTTCTTGTCCGCTTTCCATCAAAATCATTATATTATTTTGCTCTGCGACATCAGCCAAAAAACGAACCTTTTCCCGTAACTCATAATCATAATTTTCGATAAAGCCAAAATGGAATGTCAGAAATTTAATATTGAGAGCAGCTGTCAACTCAATGGCTTGTAAAATTTTTTCTTTATTTTTCCTCCAATGTTGATCCGGAACTATTCCGCCAGTATTTTTTATTGTTTCAAGTGTTGAATAATCTTCTTGCGAAAAACCAATCATCGAGGCGGTCGGTTGCCATTGATTTTTTTCAATACAATTTAGATAATCACGGTTATCAGCAGACAAGGCAGGATCAAGGGAAAGATGAAGATGCGTCATTCCGGTAGCAATCATCGCTTGTTCTAAAACCGTAATGTCATTCCCCAGCGACCAAGTGCAAATTCCGACAGGCCAATTTTGACAAGAAAGCATTGTGATTTTTATTTTCAGAGAAGTGAAATTTTATCATTGTTTCGGATAGATTCTTTTTCCGCTTCAATTATTTTTACCGAATCTCCAGATTGTTCCGGAGTGATGATTGACGGAACAGCTTTCCCGGAAAGAGTATCAACAAAATGTTGAATTTCAAAAGAATAACCGTCTCCTGTCGGTATTTCAGGGATGATTGTTTCTCCGTCTATTGGAAAAATCCGGAAGGTCGGTTCTTGTGCGGAACTATAAACCAAAGTTGCCTTTTCCAGCATAATTTTGAAACTCATTTCAAAACCAAATCCCGGAGCCATAATCCAGCCGCCTTCGGCTGTGATGACACAATCATTCCCATACAAATATTGTGTAACGGTGTGGTCAAATTCTCCGCTCGGCCCGATTACGCCGCGACTAAAAACTTCTTTGGGCATTCCAAAAACATATTGTACATAATCCGTATCATGAATGTGCAAATCCAGCATTGCTCCGCCACTCCGTTTGCCATCGAGAAAACAATTATCCCAACTCCAAGTTGGCGTGAGGCTAAGTCGTTGAAAAGTTGCGGCTGAAACTTTGCCGTATTTTTGTGAGTCGATGATTTCTTTGGCTTGCACATATTCCGGCCAAAACCGGATACAATGACCAATTTGAAGTGTCTTTCCGGATTGTTTTGCTACTTCAGCCATTTCTCTGCAATCACCTGAATTCAAGGCCATCGGTTTTTCGCAAAACACATGAACTCCTTCGTTGAGTGCCTCAATCGTTTGTGAAGCATGTAAAAAAGTTGGGGATGCAATGGACAACGCATCTAATTTTTCTTCTACGAGCATTTTAGATAAATCAGAATAAAGCGCAATATTGCTTAAATCCAGATCATCTTCTGCTCCGGAAATATTACCAGAGACTCCAGAAGAATTTTGTAGTTGCTTTGCGTCAGCATCACAAATTGCTGTAACCTCCACATTTGTATCGGACTTGTAGCAACGAAAGTGCATTTTGCCCATAAAGCCCCAACCGACGATACCAATTCTTAACATTTTGTTCTCTTCCTTCAGAAATCGTTTTTAGTTTTTGAAAATTTGTTTCATGGCCTTTGCTGTTTTTTCCGGACGTCCAGGCACAAAAGGCAACATTTCTGCCGTTACAAAACCGTCATAACCAATCTCAGCCAATGCTTTTTTGACCGCTTCAAAATCGACATCGCCTTCAAGTAAATCCACAAAACCGTCAATGGTTCCGATAGAGCGTTTGAAATCTTTGATGTGAATGCGTTTGATACGAGAGCCTAAAATGCGAATCCATTGTTCCGGATAACCCGTCAATAAAACATTGCCCACATCAAAATAGGCACCAACATTTCTTGAATGAAACTGATCGATGAAACTCCGCATTTCCAATGGACTCAACAAAAATTTATTCCAAACATTTTCCACCGCAATGGAGACTCCCAGTTTTTCAGCAGTCGGCGCAATTTGAAAAATAGAGTCCGTCGCTCTTTGATAACAGACATCATACGGAACCACTTCTCCGTCTGGTAAAAAGAAAACATCAACTGCACCTGGAACAAATAAATACGCGTCCGTTCCCAACCATTTCGTGATTTGAAGAGCTTTTTTAGTGAAGTCGATAATGGATTGACGCACCTCTGGATCGTGGGATGTCGGTGAACGCCCCCAACTTTCTCCACTGGCAACACCAGAAATTTCGAGGCCGTTTTTTTGTGCTTCTTCACAAAACGTTTCGCATTCTGCTTGAGTTGTTTTCTGATTCAAAACTCCTTGACTCGCTATGCACAATTCAATGCCGTCAAAACCCAATTGAGCGGCTTGTTTCATGGCATCAGCTATTGGCAAAGTCCCATCGAGACCGCCTTCAAAAATCCAATAGTTTGCACTGATTTTCATTTAATTTTTAAATTTGATTTATTCAGACAATCGGTACTTCACGTCGTTTCATGGCTGTTCCTTTGGAGTCAAAGACATGGACGTTGGCAGGATTTACTGCTAACTTGATGATTTCTTCTTCGCGAACATTGGTATCTCCCGGAAGTAACGCACAAAAATTTTGATTATCATGGACACTTCCATAAACCAAAGTACTCCCTCCCAAACGTTCCAAAACTTCAACTTTCATAGGCAAACCTGTTTCGGTTGCGGACAACATCAAATCTTCAGGTCTGATACCCACTTCAATTTTTTGACCATCAATCATGTCAATCGCATCAACCGGGAGTAATTGCTCCCCGATTTCCGGTAAATCAACAGTAACTCCGCTTGAATTTATAGAAAGTCGGGGTACTGACAAAAAATTCATTTTGGGGTGTCCGATGAATCCAGCAACAAATTTACTTTCTGGCCGATGGTACAATTCCATCGGTGTTCCGAATTGTTCTAATTTTCCTTCGGAAATAACAACAATCCGGTCTGCCATGGTCATGGCTTCCACTTGATCGTGTGTCACATAAATCATGGTTGTGTCCAAATTTTTGTGAAGTTTGGACAATTCAACCCGCATTTCACCTCGCAATGCCGCATCCAGATTTGAAAGCGGTTCATCAAAAAGAAAGACTTTTGGATTCCGGACAATCGAGCGGCCAATCGCAACACGCTGTCGCTGACCTCCGGATAATTGTCCTGGTTTGTATTGCAGTCGATCCGTCAATTTCAAAGTCTCTGCGGCACGTTGCACCATTTTTTCAATTTCCGTTTTGTGAAGTTTGGCAACACGAAGCGGAAAAGCGATATTTTCATAAACATTCAAATGTGGATAGAGTGCGTAAGATTGAAAAACCATAGAAATACCACGCTCAATTGGATGAGCCTTTGAAACCTCTATTCCGTCAATCTCTATTTCTCCGCTTGTCGCTTCTTCCAGTCCGGCAATGATTCGCAACAAAGTTGTTTTTCCACATCCCGAAGGGCCGACAAAAACGACAAATTCCTTATCTTCAATATCAAGACTAACATCATAAAGAACCTGTGTAGTATCGAATAACTTGTTGATTGATTTTAGAGAAACTGTTGCCATGAAATTTTACTGTTACGCCGTTATAGATGTGAAAAAGGACTTAAAAGGCGAGCTGACTTTTGGCCCGCCTTTTATTAGTTTTACTTGAATTCCTCAAGTTCTTCAGCGGCAGTGGCAACCAAATCTTTTGCGGTACCTTCACCAAGTACAATTCCCTGAATCATACTGTTCATCACAGTCTGCAGAGATTTGTATTCTACGAACAGGGGCTCGGGGCCGCCTGATCCGATCGGTTCAACGAAAACGCTCCAATACGAATTATTGACATAGTAAGGATTAGCGACCATACCTTCATACTTCATGATCGGCGTCAAACCCCAACTGGAATCAAGGTCATACTGTGCATCTCCTGAAGAAAGGGCACGTGCGAGTTCCATCGCTACGTCTTCGTGTCCGGTTCCTTTAAAGACAGCAAGTGAATCTGTAATTAACAGAGTTCCATTGTTGCCGCTGGGTCCGGCAGGAATAGGGACTGCAATGGTTTTCAGCGTCTTTTTGTGCTGACCACCTCCCCAAGGACCATCGATGTACATGGCTATTTTTTCGTCATTAAAGAGATCTTTTAATTGTGATCTCTCAAATGCCGTCGGCCCTTCCTGAGCAACACTGACTAACTTGCCATAAAATGCAAGTGTTTCAACAGTTTCCGGACTGTTCAACGTGATTTTGTTGGTAGCCGAATCAATTACCTGCCCACCGTTGCTGTATAGGTAGTTCAGGAATTGGTGCATAGTATTATCAAAATCTTTGGCAGCCAAACCAACACCTGCAATGCCGAGTTTGTCTTTAACAGTCTTAGCCATTTGATACATACCTTCCCAAGTATGAGGTTGCACACACTGCATTCCGGCTTTCTCAATCAAACCGCAATTAATGAACAGGGCTTTCGTCGAGAAAGCGTGAGGGAAGCCCCAAAATTTCCCTTTGTAGCTGACGGTGTCTAAGATACCAGGCTGATATTTTGCTTGATCCGCCTCAGAAATGTTTACTGAAACAATCAGGCCGTTTTTAGCCAACTGTTTCAATGTTCTTGAACCCATGTAAGACAAGCTTACAGGATCACCTGCTGCAGCAAGCGTCATGGATTTGTCCTGGCAAGTTCCCCAGGGGACGGCTTCCATATTTACTTTTACACCAGAATTACTGGCCTGAAAGGCATCGATCACTTTTTGATCGGCCGCACGGACTTCTCCTCCGCACATAACAAATTTCAATTCCTGAGCCTGAATTTGGAACAAACCCGTCAACAGGAAGAGACCTGCACTTAACAGCGAAAACCGCTGCAATTTTTTATTCAACTTCATCTTCACCTTTATTGTTAGAATGATAGGTCCATAGACCTGTAGAATTTTGCGTTTAAACCTGTTTCTATAGCAATAAAAATATTAAAAATCCAAACGCGTGATTAAAGAAAAATTTCAACATTACAAATGATGAGACATTTAATACCTCTCTCTCCACCTCCTTTCTTATAAAGTCCGTTAACGGATAAACAATGAATCCCACTGACTAGACAAGATTCATCCTTTGACTGCACCTTTGGTCAAACCTTCAACAAGATATTTCTGCAAAAAAAGAAAAATTATTAAAACCGGAATAATACCCACAATACTTGCTGCCATCAACTGATTCCAAATCACGCTTTGATAACCTACGAATTCGAAAATTCCTGCAGGTAAGGGCATGTATTCTCTTTTTTGGTTGAATGTAATTGCAAAAAGGAATTGCTGTGCATAAGCGCCGATGAATGACGCTACTCCTACCACAATCAGGCCTGGAACCGCAAGGGGAAGAACAACCCTCCTGAGAATATACATTCTGGATGCACCATCAATCCATGCTGATTCCTCGAGCTCAATGGGAATTTTTTCAAGATAAGCTTTCAGCAGCCAAATTCCTGTTGGAACCAGAAATGCAGCTCCGGGAACAAACATTGCGGCATAGGTGTTTAGTAAACCCATTGAGCGCAGCAATTTGTATAGAGGAATCAGAAGCACCGCTCCCGCAAACATGTTAACTCCAAGAAATAAACTCAGACTGATAGTTTTTCCTTTAAACTTGAATCGTGCGAAAGAATAGGCAGCCGGAATGACAAACATCATACACAGAAAAGTCGTTACAGATGCCAAGAAAACACTGTTGAAAATATATCTCCCCAGTAAGGGGACAGTATCCCATATATCAAAATATGCCTGAAAAGACATGTCATCAGACCAGAACTGATATGGAGAACGAAAAAGATGTTCCAAAGGCCTCAATGAAGTCATGAACATTTCAAAAAATGGAAGCAGTATGAATGTCAAAAAAACTGCTATTCCTAAATAAAGAAAAAACTTCTGGACAAAAGTAAATCTCTCCATAATTATTTTACTTTGAATCGTTCATTTACTTTGTTCAATAAAACAAGGTAAAGTAATGAAAAAATAGCTAATAACATGACCACCATCAAAGCTCTAGTGGCACCGTAACCGAACTTGTAATTCGCAATTGCCATTTTGTATGTGTCAATAATCATGGTAGTAGTGGCTCCGCGTGGTCCTCCTTCAGTAAGTATCCAGATAATTTCGAAAGAGTTAAAGGTCCAAATTGCAGATAACAGTGCCATCGATAAAATAACTGGCATTATCTGTGGAATGGTAATCCGGCGAAACCGATACCATCTTGATGCACCGTCCACATAAGCAGCCTCATACAGATCTTGTGAAACACCTTGCATGGCGGCAAGGAAAAAAACAGTTACCATGGGAGTACCTACCCAGACATCGGTTATGACTGCCGAGTAAAATGCGCTGTTTCTATAAGCTAAGAATTCAAATGGCCCATCTAGTATACCAAGATGCATCAAAACTCCGGCGAGAATACCGAAGTGACCATTATATACCCAGAGCCAACCTATACAACCGATCGCCATCGGAACTATCCACGGCGGCATCACAAGCACACGAAAGGCGGCCCTTCCTCTCAGTTTTACGTTTAACATCAGAGCACCAATTAACCCCAAAATCATTTTCAGACTGACAGAAAGAAACATCCAATAAAATGTCCTGCCCACAATTCCTGGATATTTACGGTTACTAAATAATTTTTCATAA
>JAPKDT010000106.1 GCA_028822475.1 SAR324 cluster bacterium | reverse complement strand
GACTTTATTGGTTCTCCTGCGATAAACCTGATTCATGGTACCTTTTCGAAAGATGGAAATGCCCCCTGTTTCATTCCTGAACAGCAAAATGACGATGTTAAAATTCCTCTCAGTGGTTATTCTTTTGATTCAGAACCAAAAGATGGGCAGGGAATCATTTTTGCTTTTCGTCCGGAACATATAAATCTTCCAGATGCTTCTCTAAAATCTCAATTGCCGGTTGAACTCAAGCCTTCGCTGATAGAACTTACTGGATATGAAAAGGAAGTTAGCTTTGAATTTTATGGAAACGAAATCACCGGAAGGCTTCCACGCCATATTGAGACTGAACTTGGCAAGCCCATCTCTCTCAGCCTTGACCTGTCAGAAATATCCATCTTTGACCGTGCGAGTACATTACGCATTTGACAAATACGTCAAGCTGTGTCAAATATAATTCGTACTGTCTTACCGTCTATTTGCAGCAATTTTTTTTTTGCTGCAAATTTAAAACTCAATCTCCAGAACCGACAATTAATTTAACTATCATGAGTACAGTCAACTATCCACATTATCCGGATTTGAAAAACAAAACGGTAGTCATCAGCGGTGGTGGTTCCGGCATTGGTGCGTCTTTCGTTGAAGCTTTTGCTGGACAGGGGAGTCGAGTGGCTTTTCTCGACATTCAGGAGGAAGTCTCTAACGAACTTGTTCGAAAACTGGCTTCCACTGGTCCTAAGCCTCTTTTTGTCAAATGCGATTTGACTGATATCGAAGCCTTAAAAAAAGCAGTGACAGAGATAGAAAATAAGCTTGGAGCAGTGCGTGTACTGATCAACAACGCTGCCAGCGATGAACGACATGAGCCAGAGGATGTAACTCCTGAATATTGGGAACAGCGTTTACGCTTGAATTTCAGTCACCATTTTTTTGCTGCACAGGCTGTAAAACCTGCAATGGCAGAGGCCGGTGGCGGAGCAATAATCAACATGGGTTCATGCAGTTGGCACATGGCTTTGGAATTCATGCCAGGATACACATCCTCCAAAGCTGCCATCGAAGGGCTGACCCAGAGTCTCGCCCGAGCCTACGGTAAGGATCGTATCCGTGTAAACTGTATCATTCCGGGCCAGGTTTGGACTTCCAGGCAGATGAAGGAAATTATGACTCCAGAATACGAAAAATTCATGACTGAAAAGCAGTGTCTGCCTGACCGGATTCTTCCGGAAGACATCGCTCAACTGGCATTGTTTCTTGCTTCCGATGCAGGACGTATGTGTACCCGCCGGAATTATTTCATGGATGCTGGAATCGGTGCGTAATTGTATTACATGAAACAGCAACAGAATATTAATTCAATCAAGAGAATATAAATGGTGACCGAGAAAACAAAGGACAGACTCAGAAGCCGTGAGTGGTTTGACATTCCAGGTGATCCGAGCACCACCGCTCTGCATCTTGAACGCTACACAAATTATGGAATCAGCGCGGCAGAGCTCCGTTCCGGTAAACCGATCATCGGAATCGCTCAAACCGGCAGTGACCTTGTTCCCTGCAACCGCATCCACATGAGCCTCGTTCACCGTGTTCGTGATGGCATTCGAGAGTCCGGCGGGATACCGCTTGAGTTTCCGGTACATCCTATCCAGGAAAGCGGTAAACGCCCCACAGCAGCATTGGACCGCAATCTCCAATATCTTGGGCTAGTTGAGATTCTTTTCGGCTATCCTATCGACGGTGTAGTGCTTACAATCGGCTGTGACAAAACAACACCAGCACTACTGATGGCGGCTTCTACGGTTGATATCCCCGCGATCTGCCTTTCTTCAGGTCCGATGATGAACGGTTACTGGAAAGGTGAGCGCGCCGGATCAGGCACCATTGTCTGGAAAGCCAGAAAACTACTCGCAGCCGGTGAGATCGATGAAGAAGAATTCATACAACTCGTTGTTGATGCCACTACTTCTCCGGGATACTGCAACACGATGGGTACAGCAACTACGATGAATTCCCTGGCGGAAGGACTCGGCATGTCTTTACCGGGTTGCGCGGCCATACCAGCGCCTCTTAGTGAACGTGGTGAAATGTCATACCGGACTGGACTGCGTATTGTAGAGATGGTAAATGAAGACCTGACACCTTCTCAAATAATGACACGAGAGGCTTTCGAAAATTCAGTGGTTCTCAACTCAGCCATTGGAGGTTCCACCAACGCACCGATCCATATCAATGCTATCGCGCGACACGTAGGTGTTAAACTGGAGATATCTGAATGGCAAAAAATTGGTTTGGAAATCCCACTGTTGGTCAACATGCAGCCTACCGGAAAATACCTTGGCGAGGATTTTCACCGGGCAGGTGGTGTTCCGGCAGTCATGAATACCCTGCTCAAGGCCAGAAAACTAAACGACTCCGCACTCACGGTCAATGGAAAAACTGTGGCTGAGAATTATGCCGATACTGCTACACAAAATACGGACGTGATCCATACCTATGAGAAACCGATGCTTGAAAACGCAGGATTTGTTGTACTCAAGGGAAACATCTGTGACGCGGCAGTGATGAAAACATCTGTAATTAGCGATAATTTTCGTTCTCAGTATCTTTCCAATCCCGGTAATAAAAACGTTTTTGAGGTACGTGCCATCGTTTTTGAAGGTCCGGAAGACTATCATGAGCGGATAAACGATCCTCAACTTAAGATCGACGTAGACTGCATTCTCGTCATCCGCGGCTGCGGCCCGGTAGGTTATCCTGGATCTGCGGAAGTGGTCAACATGCAGCCACCGGATTCGTTGATACGTAAGGGAGTTCTCGAACTTCCGACTCTCGGTGACGGACGCCAAAGCGGTACTTCCGGAAGTCCTTCCATCCTCAATGCTTCCCCTGAATCTGCTGTAGGTGGTGGATTGGCCCTGTTAATAACAGGTGACATTTTGCGGATCGACCTTAACCTGGGGTCTCTGGATGTCATCCTGGACGAATCCGAACTCCGGAAACGCAGAGAAAATTTGAAATCAGTGAAAATAGAGCACCAGACTCCATGGCAGGAAATCTACCGCGATACAGTAGGACAGCTTTCCGAAGGAGGTATCATCGAACTCGCCGCCAAATACCGGAAGATCAGAAAAACTATTCCACGACACTCACACTGAAGTAAAGGTCAATGCCGGTTGGTACTAGCCTGCAAAGGCAGGTGAAGCAAAACCGCTGGTTTTAGTGTCAACACGGAAGAGGGCGCCTGCAAGAGGATACTCATCGAGATTGAGATTACGCGCAGCAGTTGTGATATAGAGCGAACTTAGATCCGGACCTCCAAAAGCGCAACTCGTGATTTGCGGTACGGGGAGTTGCACCACACCCAAGCGCTTACCCTGAGGACTGAAACAGGTAATGCGTCCTCCACCCCAGTGTGCAAGCCAGATGCGGTTTTCGCTGTCTACAGTGAGTCCGTCCGGAAATCCCTCTGTTTGACTATCCAGTCTGGCGAATTCCCGGCGGTTGTTAATTGACCCGTCAGGATGTTTATCAAAGGCCCAAACCGTTCCTCCGAAGGTATCAACATGATAAAGTGTGCTGTCATCAGCAGTGATTGCCGGACCGTTGGGACAGATGTATGGACCATCCCAGTTGGAGAAACTGAGGTCCGGATCAATCCGAAAAAGACAGCCGGTTGCTTTAGTTTCCGGATCATGGGAACGTCCCGCCCAGATTCTTCCGTCTCGGTCACATTTGGCATCGTTGAAACGGTTTTCTGATTCTTGCGGATCAGGAAGAAGCGCAAAAGTGCGCTTGCCGGAACTAAGATCCAAAAAATAAACCCCGGAACTGCAGCCCGCCACAAGACCTTCATGATTACGTCTGGGCAAAACCCAACCGGTCTTTTCCTCCAGTTCCCAACTGCGCTGCCCCCCTGTATATTCCTCGTAGCAGTGAAGCATCTGCCCGTCAATGTCCAAAAAGAAAAGGGACTGTTCCGCCTCAATCCAAAGTGGTCCTTCTCCACAGGTTGCCTGAATTAACCAGACACATTCCACTTCCCCCACCAAATCAAAATTATTCATCGTCTTTTTTTCGTGTTCAAAAATTATTAGGACATAATTAATCCATCTTTGCTATCTTTTTTCTATTCAATTGCACTAAGAGGATCCCTGCCATGATGATGGTTACTCCAATACCGTCCCTCACGGACAGCGGTTCGGCTAGAATAAGTGCAGCAACTAGTACTCCAAAAAATGGATTTAGGAAATGAAAGGTAGCAGCCCTGACCGGACCTATTCTTTTCACCAGTAAAAACCAAATAATTGTTCCCAACAGTCCGGGGACAAGAGTTGTATATAAAAAAGCAAGTATAAAACTTGTGCTCCATTCAATGTTCCAGGTCTCAAAAATCAGTGAGAAAGGAAAAAGAGTTATACTGCCGACAAGCATCTGTAGACCGACAATCATAACCACATTTTTGTTGAGACTCATCACCCGGCCAACATACAAAGTAGCCCCTGCCAGTGCCGCAACTCCAATCAGGCAGAGTGTCATCCCCAGGGAAGCGCTACTGCCGCTAAGTTTGTCCAGCATGATGACCAGCACACCTCCAAAACCGACTGTAAGTCCCAGCATTCCTTTGAACCCTGTTTTTTCTCCAAGAAAAACCAAGCAGACGGCAGCAACTAATAAGGGCAGCAAACTGGCAATGATGGCTGCCAAACTGGCTTCAATCCACTGCATCGCAATGAAATTAAATGCTAGATAAAGTGCATTCTGTGAAATTCCGATGATCACCACTACTGTCCACTCTCCTCTGTTCAACTGAATTTTCTGCCCCAGCATACGGGCCAGTGCGATTCCTAGTAGCCCGGAAATCAAAAATCGTAGTGAAAGTACCATCAAAGGTGAGGCCGCAGTCACAAGGATCTTGGCCGATGTGAATGCACTCGACCATATAAGAGAAAAACTTACACCCATCAGAATCGAACGAAAATCCATCAATAAATCCTTTGTATAATTTTGTGTCAGTTTTGATTGAAGTGAAGGCCATCAAGGTGCCGTTTAGAATGTGTCTAACTATTGGATAGACAAGTTTCTGCTGTCAGAAACCTGCAGGCATATATTTGCTGTGAGTTTTATTTACTGCCAAAGTCACCGGACTGAATATGCCAGAGATCTGCATAAGTTCCGTTTTTAGCAACGAGTTCATCATGATGCCCTTCTTCTGCAACCTGTCCGTCACGCAGAACGAGGATTCTGTCCGCATATCTTATCGTGGAAAGCCTGTGGGCGATCACAAGTGCGGTTTTTCCTTTGGTTATACCTGCCAAATTGGCCTGTATCGCACGTTCTGTCTCAGTATCAACTGAACTTGTCGCTTCGTCAAAAATCATCACAGGCGAGTTTTTGAGCACAGCACGGGCTATGCTGAGTCTTTGACGCTGTCCTCCTGAGAGACGAATTCCTCTTTCACCCACAATGGTCTGATAGGCTTCCGGAAGAGTCTGCACAAAGTCATGCAACTGAGCTGAACGTGATGCAGCTTCAACTCGCTGTAAATCCAACTTTTCTGAACCGTAGGCTATATTTTCAGCAATAGTTCCATGAAAAAGATAAACCTCCTGACTGACGAGGGCAATCTGTTTGCGTATCTCGCTCAGTTCCAGCTCCCGCAGATCAATACCGTCCAGCAAAACCTGTCCCTGTGTAGGATCGTAAAGCCGCAGCAGCATTTTTATCAGCGTAGATTTTCCCGCACCTGTAACGCCAGCAATACCAATCATTTCACCTGAATCAGCCGTAAAGTTTAAGTCATTTAAGACTTTACCTCCGCGTTGATAAGAAAAACCAACGTTGCACAGCTCTATTCTGCCCTTAACAGGAAGTGCAAGTTTTTTAGGCTTTGCGGGATTAACAATTTTACTTGGAGTGAGGAGCAGACCGAATGTACGGCTGGCACTCGCTTTGGCACGTTCAAATTCATCAAGCGTCACCCCCATCCTAGTCAACGGCCAGAGCAGCCGCTGAATCATCATTGAAAAGAATACCAGTTCACCAACAGTCAGCAGACCTTTATCTTCAAGTACCCAGTAACTACCGAGAAGAAGCACTCCTCCAAAACCGACTGCAATCGCCATTCGAATGAGCGGAACGTAAACAGCACTGAGTTTAATTGCCTCGAAATTTGCTTTTTGGTATTGTCTTGAAGCATCCGCAACACGGCTGGACTCAAATTTTTCTGCGGTAAAACTCTTGATTACCAGAATTCCTCCGATATTATTTTCGAGTCGACTGCTCAGTGCACCAACTGCTTCACGCACCTTCCGGTAACGCGGTGAAATTAAACGTTGATACATAAGACTGCCCCAGAGAACAATGGGTAGCGGAACAAGCCCTACTACGGCCAGTTCCCAGGAAACTCCAAACATCAGACTTCCAGCAAAAATGAAAAGCACAATCAATTGCAGAATTTCATTAAAGCCGATGTTGAGAAAGCGTTCAATCTGATTCACATCATCGTTGAGCATTGCCATCGTCTCACCCATACGATGGTTCTCAAAAAATTCAATTTCACGTGTCTGCAAGTGATTGTACGCGTCTGTCCGCAGTTGATGCTGGACACTCTGGGCGAGATTCATGAAACCATACTGATACGCCCATTGAAAAAGACTCTCAAAGAAAAAAATAACGACACCCAACACGGCAAGGAAAATAGCTAAATTCCAGGGATCAACAGTTCCGAGCAAATTTGAAATCCACTGCGGTGGTTCGCGTCTGACTGAATCGATCACCCAGCCAACCAGTACTGGAGGCATCAGGTCAAGAACCTTATTCACAATACTGGCAAAACATGACCAGCTGAAAAACTTCCAGTTTGGTCCCAGATAACGAAAAAGATTCCACATTGGCTCGACTGCTACCGCAGGTTTAGACAAAGGCTGTGTCATGTTTAAGGATTATAATTTTAAATTAAAAATGCAGGAACCAATCTAAAAAAGGGGTATTCTGGGATGGAATATTGCATTTATTAAAAGCTGTTCCAAAGGTTAATAGATGAGCTATCTCTTATAGCTGAACAG
>JAPKDT010000105.1 GCA_028822475.1 SAR324 cluster bacterium | reverse complement strand
GCAGTCAATTGTAGCAAGTTCCCTAGAGAGGAGCGCACTTGCGTGTCCGGATGCTAATTTTTCTTTAAGGCTTTTTCCGTTAATTTTATCCAGATTTTCATAAATTGTTTCGATGTTGTCATACTCTCCAATTAACTTCATGGCGGTTTTTTCACCCACTCCACGGACACCCGGAATGTTGTCCGAGGCATCTCCCATCAGTCCCAGCATTTCAATTACCTGTTGCGGAGCACAGCCGAATTTTTCACGTACTCCCGGAATTCCAATCAGTTCGTTTCGATGATTGAGCATCACTATTTTTTCAGTTATCAACTGCATAAAATCTTTGTCGCTGGTAACCATCACACCTTCTATTTCTGCTTCATGACAAAGCCTCATCAGTGTCCCGACAATATCGTCCGCCTCATATCCCGGCATTTTCAAATAAGGCAAATTAAGAGATTCCACCAATTTTGGCAGATACGGGAGTTGCTCAACCAGATCTTCCGGCATTTTTTCACGTGTTGCTTTATATTCAGGATATCTTTTGTGACGAAAAGTCGGTTCAGATGAATCGGTCGCAACTGCTAAATAATCCGGCTTTTCATCTTCAATAATCTTTATCAACTGCATTATAAAACTTCTAACTCCACTGGTGTTCAAACCTTTAGAATTGATGAGTGGGGTCCGGATCATTGCAAAATAACCGCGGTACAGTACTGCCATGGAGTCAACTGCGAATAGTCTTGGCATAATTAATTGAAGATTTAAGGATAAGTGAATAAACTAAAAGGTACAAAGTCCAGATACAGGATACTGTTTGCTACAGAAGGTATTATTTGCACAAAGGGTGCATCTAACAACGAGATGATTTTTAGTAATAAATATTTGTATTTAGCAACTGCAGTAATTTGTCAATATGTCACGCTTACGCTACCACATCCGTAATTTTTTTGTCGCAATTATCTTGCTGACGCTGGGAGGAGTTTACACGCTCCAAGCCCAGACCGGAGAGTTACGTAGACCCGTACAGGGTGTCCGGAACTTAGGTATGGGGAATACCGGTATTGCGCTGAGCTTTGACGAAAATGCACTTTTTTACAACCCAGCAGGACTGGCGAGTGTTGATTCTATTTTGGTTGGTTTTCCATTTTTAATGGAAATTTCAGATGATTCGATCAGTATCATCAGTGAAATCGCGAAACTAAGCGGTGATTCAACAACTGCGGATGTAGTTGCCTTACTAATGGGCAAACGTGTTCATTTCCGGAGTTTAACTGATTTAAACATGATTTTGCCCTTTGGTGAGTTGATGACTTTCGGTGCCGCCAGCGGGTTAGAAACACAGTTTGATTTTGGGGTTAGAAATCCTGTTTCTGTTGAAATTGATTTCGGTTTTCGTCTGGATAGAATTCAAAACTTTGGATTTGCCATGCCTGTTGCACGCGGTCGCTGGCTGGTGGGTGCAGGAGTTGAAACTATTGAGCGTTGTGATATTCCGTTAAAAACCGCTACATTCGGCGACGTACTAAGCAGCTCCAATATCAGCAACTCTTTCGGAAGTTGCAAACTCACTGATCTAAAGCGCGCGCAAACTTATAATTTCGGTTTTCAACAACGTCTTGAAACTGCTTCTGCCTTAAAAATGACCTGGGGTATGACGGCCGACAATGTAGGCGGTCTAAAATTCAACCGTTCAGACAATGAAACCAGTCCAGCGGATCAAAATACAGAATACAGTCTGGGTTTTTCATGGCAGCCTTCCTGGGGACCGGTGCGATTACTCTACGCATTAGATATCCGTGACTTAACCCTCGAACATGCGGATGACACCTATTGCCGGACCACAAGCGGTACTGATTGTCTTTGGAAACGTTTGCACATAGGAACTGAAATTGGAATTTTTCCAATAGATTCCGGTGCAAGTACATTTGCGGTTCGTGCTGGATTCAATCAAGGTTATTTTACTTATGGATTTGAGTTGAATCCGTTCATATTTTTTCGCGGACTCAACATTCAATATGCGGTTTATAAGACAGAAACTGGAAGCCAGATCGGTGACCGTCCGGATAAACGTAAAGTATTTCAACTGAATTTCGGATTTTAGCTATGAAAAAACATCTTTTGAAAAAGTTGAAATATCTGCAACTGTTAGTACGATGGCAATTTTTTTTAGTAATTTTTGTTGCTCTTTCGGCCTGTGGTGATTTGGTGAAAGAGTCTGACAGCGGGGCTTGTGACAGTGCTATAGACGCCCGAAATTACGATAAAGCATTATCCGTTTGTACTTCAAGAAAAGACAAAGCCTCCGCTTACATGGGTAAGGCAGGTTATGATATCGTGAATCTGCTTAAATCATCCAGTACTACCACATCGGCCTACACTGCTCCATCAGGAGTTAGTTTAGGCACGGACGATGTTACAGGAGCATCCATTTTAAATATTCTCCAGTTAAGTGTATCGGTTATCGCTGACGATACAACACGTGCAGCAGCAATCACGAGTGCAAAAAATAATCTTGATAGCGCTTCCGCCTTGTTGCATCCTTATCTGAGTGATATCAGTTCTCCCCTAACTATTGATGAAATTTTTCTTAATACATTCGCCATTTCATTCGCAATGCAGTTGGACCAGATTATTACTTATGACAATGCCACAACGAGTTCAAGCGGAATCCCTAGCGGAAATCCTCTGGCATGTGCTGAGGTTAGCGGTGCGGATGGTGCGGATGCAGCTGCAATGCTCAAGGCAATGGATGGTCATCTCTGGGCTTCAGAGCGTGACGGAATGCAGTGCGCTCGTATGAAAGTCGCAATCGAAGGGCTTAGTGGAAGTGATCAAGCCGCGGTTTTAATTGAGTTAGCCACCTGGGCAAGTGCGGGGGGACTGTTACCAACTGCAATCCGCACCGCGGTATGCGATCCGCTTGTCTCTATGACAACTTATCTCGGTAAACTTACTGATAGTGTAAGCAAACTTACACTTTCCGGTGACAACACAAAGGCTATCACAGATTCCCAGACTTCCTCAGACACATTGCTGAAAACTGTTGGTTGTAAAGAGTAAACAATTCATTTGTGACGAGTACTTTTAACTTCATAAATTAATATGTCAAAGTCAAAAACTAAAACTCCATCTTCACCAACATTGAAAGACTGGGAAAAGCAAGCATCACGTGAATTGAAAGGTAAAGCAACTTCTTCAATTCATTGGAAAACTACTGAAGAAATTGAAATAAAACCACTTTATACTGCCGAGGATTTAGAAAAACTGGGTTACACAGAAACGCTATCTGGATTTTCACCTTTCACCCGTGGACCACGCGCAACCATGTACGCGGGTCGTCCATGGACAATTCGTCAGTATGCTGGTTTTTCGACTGCAGAAGAATCAAACTCTTTTTATCGCAAAAATTTGGCTGCCGGTCAAAAAGGGCTCAGTGTAGCTTTTGATTTGGCAACTCACCGGGGTTATGATTCCGACCATAAACGAGTCGTTGGAGATGTTGGAAAAGCAGGAGTAGCTATTGATTCTGTAGAGGATATGAAAATTTTATTTGATCAAATTCCACTCGATCAAATGTCAGTTTCAATGACCATGAACGGCGCGGTTTTGCCCATTTTAGCAGCATACGTTGTTGCAGCGGAAGAGCAGGGTGTGAAACAGGAACAGCTCAGCGGCACAATCCAAAACGATATCCTAAAAGAGTTCATGGTGCGCAATACATACATCTATCCGCCGGCAGCGTCTATGCGTATCGTTGGTGACATCATTGAACACACCAGTGCACACATGCCTCGTTATAATTCAGTCAGCATCAGCGGTTACCACATTCAGGAGGCCGGTGCGACTGCAGTCCAGGAACTTGCATTCACACTTGGAAACGGTTTGGAATATGTTCGCACCGCGATAAATCGCGGAATGACGATTGACAGTTTTGCCCCACGCCTTTCCTTCTTTTTTGGTGTCGGAATGAACTTTTATATGGAAATCGCCAAATTACGGGCTGCGCGTTTTTTATGGGCGAACCTGATAAAACAGTTTAATCCAAAAAAAGAACAGTCCGCAATGTTACGCACACATTGTCAAACATCCGGCTGGAGCCTGACAGAGCAGGATCCGTTTAATAATATTGTCCGCACGACAATCGAAGCACTTGCCGCAACTCTTGGCGGAACGCAGTCACTTCACACAAATGCCTTTGATGAAGCACTTGGGTTGCCCACCGAAACATCCGCGAGAGTTGCCCTCAACACTCAACTTATCTTACAGGAAGAAGCCGGAATTCCGCACGTAGTTGATCCTTTTGGCGGTTCATATTTTATGGAATCTCTGACTTCATCACTGATTGAAGAAGCGACTAAATTGCTCGATGAAATTGAAAAAATTGGTGGAATGACAAAAGCTGTTGAGTCAGGAATTCCAAAACAACGCATCGAAGCCTCCGCTGCCCGAAGACAGGCTTTAATTGACCATGGCGAAGAGGTAATAGTCGGTGTTAACAAATATCAGGTTGAAAATGCTGAACCAGTGGAAGTTCGTGAAATAGACAATAGCGCGGTTCGTAAAGCACAAATTCAGCGACTGAAGAAAATCAAGAAAAATCGAGATTCAAACAAAGTTGATACCGCGTTAAACGCAATCAGCAATGCCGCGGAAAACGGAGAAGGTAATTTGCTGGACCTCTCAATTGAAGCAATACGTTTACGTGCGACTGTCGGAGAAATTTCTGCTGCTATGGAAAAAATTTGGGGACGCTACAATGCACCCATACATTCCATATCCGGAGTTTATGCTAAATCTTTTCCGGATCAAAAAGAAATTAAGCAAGTACGTGATGAAATCAATGACTTTGCTAAAAAAGCAGGAAGACGTCCCAGAATTATGGTCGCTAAAATGGGACAGGATGGACATGACAGGGGTGCAAAAGTAATTGCAACTGCTTTTGCGGATTTGGGTTTTGATGTCGACATTGCTCCACTTTTTCAAACTCCGGAAGAAGTGGTCAAACAAGCCATTGAAAACGATGTACATGTGATAGGAATATCGTCTCAGGCGGCAGGTCACAAAACACTGATTAAACTGCTGATGGAAATCCTGAAAAAAGAAAATTCAGAGGACATCGTCGTTGTCGCTGGAGGAGTGATTCCTCCGCAGGATTATGATTTTTTAAAAGACCTAGGAGTAGCCTGCATCTTTGGGCCAGGGACCCCCATTCCAGGTGCCGCGCGTGAGGTGCTGGCGGCAATCGCAAATAAAGTCTGATAACAGTTCATTCCAGAAAAATGGCTCAAAATAAGCTTCCCGCAAAGGCGGATATCATTCAAGGAAACCGCAGAGCAATTGCTAAAGCCATCACTTTGCTGGAAAGCACTCGTCCGGAATCTTTCAAGCATGGTCAGGTATTACTCGAATCTCTTTTGCCTCATGCTGGGAAGGCATTGCGGATCGGTATTACCGGAGTTCCGGGGGTCGGTAAAAGTACTTTCATTGAAGCAATCGGCCTGTTTTTAATTGAGCAGGGACACCGTGTTGCCGTGCTAGCTGTTGATCCGAGCAGTCAACTTACAGGCGGAAGCATCATGGGTGACAAAACACGTATGAATGAGTTAGCACAGCATCCAGACGCGTTTATTCGGCCGTCACCGTCTTCCGGAATTCTCGGAGGAGTTGCCCGTAAAACACGCGAAACAATGTTGATCTGCGAAGCCGCGGGCTATGATGTCGTAATCGTGGAAACCGTCGGTGTTGGACAGTCCGAAACTATGGTGGACTCAATGGTGGATTTGTTTTTGTTGCTGATGCTGCCTAATGCCGGAGACGAATTGCAGGGTATAAAAAAAGGTGTGCTTGAATTAGCTGATTTGGTAGTGGTCAACAAGTCAGATGGCAAACAGGAATCTCAGGCCAAAAACGCTCAGTCAGAATACAGTAAAGCCCTGCATTTGCTGCCCTCCTCAAAAAATTCATGGACACCCCAAATTTTACGCTGCAGTGCTCTTGAAAAACGTGGAATGGATAAAATTTGGGAAGCTGCTAAAAGTTTTCGAGAAACACTCCTAATTTCCGGAGAGTGGGAAAAGCAGCGCAGAAAACAAACAGGAAAATGGATGTGGTCTCTGGTTGAAGAAGGTTTGCTGATAAACTTCCGTAACCATCCTAATCTTCAACAACAAATTTCTGAACTGGAAAAAGCAGTCGAAACCGGAAATCTGCTGCCCACCACTGCCGCCATAAAACTTCTGAAATCCTGGCAGACTCAGTCAAAATAGGGTCAGGACTGTTACCCTCATAACAAGTTGATTTCGTTATGCTGCCTTTTCTTGGACAACATCCCAACCAGGAAAAACAAGAACTACTAATTAATTATTAACGGTACAAATCCATTTTACTCTTTTATTTTGTTTTTGTATTATATTATCCTACTGACTGTTTTGCTGAATCTTTTGGGAAAGTGACAAGCAAATCAATTTTACCAGAGATAAATAATTTACTTTAATTTAATAAGTAATTAGTCTGTTTTTCCAAACCGGTCTGTAAGTAGTTTACCGAGGAACAAGATGACTGCGTAATACAGAATAAATTGTGGAGGTCCCCAGTCAAGAGTCAGGTTAAAAGAAGGCCAGTTTTCCCAGTTATGTAAAAATTCAAGTACCGCAAACTATCCTTGTACAACCAGTTCAGTCAGTGAAAATATGCTGTTCCCCAGCAAGTCGAAAGGCGGATTCCCTAAAGAAATAGCGCTGATAAAAAGGCTTATCAGACAGCTTGGTAAAACCAGCAACCCGAGTAGGAAAACCATAATCAAATTCAGCCAGAAAGTTTCCAGAGAGAGACGTCCGAAAATACTGGCTACAACAGGCCATGTACCAAGCATAACTGCTGCCGTTATTGCTACACTGATCAAGCCGTATTTAGCGAAACGTTTCCAGAAAACGTCATTTTATCCAGAGTGTGAATAAAGTGGGAGGAACCATAGAATAAACAAAACCGAGAGAAATGAGAGTTTAAAGGAAACCTCGCAAATCACAGCAGGATTCAGGAAAATGAAGAAAAAGGCCTTAGAAAATAAGGTGCA
>JAPKDT010000104.1 GCA_028822475.1 SAR324 cluster bacterium | reverse complement strand
TGGCGGAGAGAGAGGGATTCGAACCCTCGGAACGGTTACCCGCTCACGTGATTTCCAATCACGCACCTTCGGCCACTCGGTCACCTCTCCGGAACAGAATTGCTTTGTCTAATCAAAGCCATTTTAAAACTTACAATACTAACCGAGCATGCCGATCCCTGCAAGCTTTTTACAAAGCTTCCTCCGGATTTATCTTTCCATGATCCGCTTTTGCTTGTCTTAGTGCGACAGGCTTTGTATGCTATAAGATTATTTTATTCCTAATAATTTCAACAGATTTTATGAATTTACTTAACTTTAGTCACAGTATTCCATCTTTGTTTGTTCTGAGTTTCAGGATTTATCAAAAGAATTTCATTTCAATCTTGTTTTTAACCGCAGCATTGGTGGCACCTGCATTTTTTATGGGTTTCGCAGGCTGGGGTGAAACGGAGAGTATCGTATTTTTTCTTTCAGTTCATTTATTGGAAGGCGCGATCACGCTTGGAGTCATTGGCTTAGCTTTTGGCAGTTTTTTCCCTACTCTTTCCGTCCTGCGTGCCTTCCGCTCACCTTTGTTTCTGGGATCAATACACGTAGCAATCCTGCAGTATCTGCTTTTCATCACTGGAGTGATGGGACTGACTCTGCCGTTTCCTTTCAGCATCCTGGTAGTCACTCTCTGGCTAGGTGGATTGTTACTGACTTCAATGGCACAGCCGGTGTTTATCGTTGAAGGTGTTCGAGGTATGCGCGCACTGGTACGAAGCATACAGCTCGCACGCGGTGATTTGTCCCGTGTTTTTATTGTTGTCGTGATCAGTACTGTTTTACAGTTTATTGTTTTTGCATTACTATTTACCATTTTTATGCCGGACTTAAATTTAAATATTGAACCGAATGAAAGCGGTGCCCTACCAATTTTACTGTCTGAGATATTGAATGATCCTGGAGTTACTTTGGCAATCCGTTGGTCACAATATTTAGCGTCTCTACTCTTTTATCCATTTGCCTCACTGTTGAGTACATTCCTTTATTTTGATTTGACACAACGTCAGCAGGGACTAAATGTGGAGCATCTCGAAAAATTTTCCAATCAGTTGTTCGGCACCGACCTTAATGAAAAAACAGCAACGGAAAAAACAGTTAATGAAGAGGGAGTTATCGAACCACCGGTCACAGAAACAATTGATCCAGAGACGTCCGTAGAAGATAAAGAAAAATGAAAATCCGCTCTGCAGAATTTATCCTCAGTGCATCTTCACCATGGCAGTTCCCTCCACCCACACTACCGGAAATTGCATTCGCGGGACGTTCTAATGTAGGTAAATCCACCCTGATAAATTCCTTGCTCAATCGAAAAAAACTGGTAAAGACCAGTTCCACTCCGGGCAAAACTCAGTTGATAAATTTTTTTAATATTAATGACAAGTTTCACTTTGTCGACCTTCCGGGATATGGATTTGCTAAAGTTCCAGAAAATGTTCGGAAACAATGGCAACGCCTGATTGAGTCTTATCTTCAGGAACGTGAATCCCTCCGCAACGTTGTACTGATTGTTGACAGCAGACACGGACCTACTGCGCAGGATCGACAGCTCAAGGAGTGGCTGGACTATTATGAACGCCCGGTATTAATTGTAGCGAGTAAAGTTGATAAATTAAAACGTGGGCAGATTCAAAAACATTTGAAAATAATTCGGCAGGATCTTGCACTTGACACAACTCCACTGGCGCATTCGTCTTTAGAAAAAGGAAGACGTGAAGAAATCTGGAAAAATTTGAACCCGTGGCTTGAGGAAGAATGAAGTACCTGTAAATGGTACTAAAATAATGTCATTCCTAGTTAAGTGAAAAATTTTCTAAAAGCTGCCGCTCTAATATCATTAAGATTTCTCACTTCTTTCGGAATTTAACGAATGAACTTGTGGCTGTACACTTCTTTAAATTAAGTTCAGGAAGAGGAATTTACGATCTCGGTCTGTGAGAAGAAGTAAGAACTTTCAATAGCGGCATTCTCCTGACTGTCTGAACCGTGAACAGTATTCTCACCAAGACTTTCCGCAAAATCACGTCTGATAGTACCCTCATCCGCATCATCAGGATTTGTTGCACCCATTATTTCACGGTGATGCAGCACAGCGTTTTCGCCTTCCAGAATTGAGACCACAACAGGTCCGGAACACATGAACTCCGTTAGTTCACCGAAAAAAGGACGTTCACTGTGAACTGCATAAAAGCCCTCTGCCTCGCTTTTAGACATGTGAATCATTTTGGTCGCAACTATGCGCAGCTCTTTTTCTTCAAAACGACTGAGTATCTTTCCTACGAGATTGCGGCGTACACCGTCTGGTTTGATGATTGAAAATGTTTGTTCTAATGACATTTTTTTCTTTCTTGTTAAGGTTAATTATTTTTTTGATATTTATAAAAACTAAACAATTTGTTACTGGATACACTTATAAATGCTATGTCCAAGACACCACTAAGTGAGAGTACAGAAATTTTTTAAGAGCTGCAGTCCAGCATTCTGACTTTTTTCCGGATGAAACTGAACTCCCCATAAGTTATCTTTACGGACAACGGACGCAAAATTATATCCGTAACTGCTGAGTCCCAAAACATGCTCACTGTTTTCCGCAAGCAGATGGTAGGAATGCACGAAATAAAAATGCATCTTATCAGCAACTTCCTGAAAGAGCGGATCTTCTTTCTGCTGTGAAACCTGATTCCAGCCCATTTGTGGAATTTTAAGCTGGTGCTGAAAACGTTTCACCTTACCTGGAATCCAGCCCAGACCGGCATGATTTCCGTCTTCTTCACTTTGATCCATCAGTAATTGCGCACCTACGCAAATACCAAGCAAAGGGGTTCCAGCTGTAACTTTTTCCTGCAGTACCTCGAGCATCCCGGACTTTCTCAACTGTTCCATTGCCGGAGCAAAAGCACCTACTCCTGGCAGCAAAATACGGTCTGCTTTGCGGACATCATCCGCAACCGAAACAAGCCGATTCTCCACAGATGAGAAATCGAGCGCGTTTTTCAGATTATGCAGATTTCCTACTTTGTAATCAATGATTACGTTCATGCCATTCAGAGAATTCCTTTTGTAGAAACCACATCTTTACGACGTGGATCAAGCTCAACGGCTGCACGTAAAGCCCGTCCCACAGACTTGAACATTCCCTCGCATTTGTGATGATCGTTTATTCCATACAAAATTGACAGGTGCAGGGTCATCCTTGAAGAGACCGCAAGTGACTTGAAAAAATGGGTTATCATCTGAGTGTCCAAGTAACCAATCATCGGTTGTGTGAATTCACCGTGAAAGACAAATTCCGGACGACCGGACAAGTCCAAAGCCGCCCTGACTAACGCTTCGTCCATAGGGACATAGGAATGGCCGTATCGAAATACACCCTTCTTTTCACCAACTGCTTCAGCCAGAGCGCTGCCGAGGGCAAGGGCAATATCTTCTGTAGTATGATGAGTATCAATTTCCAAATCACCGTCACATTTTAATTTTAAGTCAAACATCCCGTGGAATGCCCACAAATCAAGCATGTGATCCAGAAAACCGATTCCGCTCTTGATGTCTGTTTCACCGGAGCCGTCCAGATTCAATTCCAGTTTAATAGCAGTTTCATTGGTTTTTCGTTCAATTTTAGCGACTCTTTTTTTCTTCATAGTCCCCTCTTATGTTATTGAAATGCGTCAGTTTAGAATGAGTAAGTTAAACGTCCGGCAAAGTGATAAATCATATCTTTACTTCCGGTAGGTACTGTTTGGTCATCATAACTGAATGCTCTCCCCGGTTGAAACGCGTTTATATCGATGTCTATTTTTGCGTGCCCCGCATAGAGCATCGTAAAAGTGTTATCCAACTCAATACCAATCATGCTTGCTTTTGAGCCGTATGCGTCAAGTACAGGTTTGATGCGCTTTAATTCGTAAATACCTAACCGATAAACCGCGGTTGTTTCAGGAATATCATAACGATAGCGGAAACCGCCGAGTTGAGTATTGTTTATTGAATGTCCAAGACCGGTACCGCTGTTAAGGTCAGGGCTGCCTCCATTAAAATAAAACTGGGTGCCTCGGTAGGTGCCCGGAGATATTTCAAAATATCCATCCAGACTGCGCTGATAATTTACTCCGCTGCGACTGCTGTCAGCAAGCTGTTCATCTCCGCGCGCCATCATACCGATGAGGGTAAATTGATCCCCGGGTGTTTTCCAATTTAGTTCCATTTCCGCAGCGCCGCCGGAAATTTTTCTTTTATCAAGATTGTGCCGGTCATCATAACGATAGTAGTCGCGGTTTCCCTGATTCGAAACAACGTCCGCATATACCGACCAGACGGGAGTTTCCCACTGCATACGCAGTCCAAAATACTCCTGCTCGTTCGCACTATAGTAAATCGGTTTGCAGTCCGAATTCAGTGTGTACGCACCCAGACTGCTGTCACAACTACTGTCCGAAGTAAACCCGCTACTTTCGAGGCTGGTCAGATTATTGTTAGAGAGACGCTTTGCAGGAACATTATTCTGACCGAGAGGTACATCGTGTTCGGTGTATTTTATCCGGAAAATCTCTATGCGAAAAGAATCGCTGATTTCACCCTGAGAATCAACCTCATGCCAGAAAGGATAATCCAATGAAAAATAATACATCCAGTCTCCATCAGCGGATGATAGTTTCATCCCGCCAATTTCATAACACCAAGTCCCAGCTTTGCAGCGTTGAGAATAACCGCTTAGGATTCCCGCAAAGACCTTACCTTTCCGGTCACCGATGTTGATCACCTGTTTGCCTATTTTTGTCTCTTCATTCGGATTCCTGTTGATTTCCAGATACGATTGTCTAGCATAGATATTTACCGCCTGTGAATCAGCAGCTGTCGTGCGTGAACTACGAGATTCCCTGATATCAGACTGATAAATCGGTTCCTGATCTGTCGCAAGTTCTAGGTTGATAGAAATTATCCTATGCACTGTTGAGCGTAGTCGCAGACGTATATCCTGGTCAAAAGAAAACTCTTCCGGAGAATTTGTTTCTGTACGTGAAAGAGGAAGTGCTGAAGATCTTATCTTTGAAGTACGGAATCTGTAATCTCCTGATAGTTCAACACCCGGTGAAAAAGTGAGGTGCTCTTCACGCTCAGTGTAATCACCTCTCTCGAGGGGAACAAAATATGATTGTGCATACGCTGAACCGTAAGTACTCAACAATACGAGGAAAATAATTGCAGGAGATCGTGAAAACAACCGGATAAAAAATACCCACGAACAGTAAATCATAATAGTCTGAATTAAATGAGGATATTTGAATTTAATTAATTCATAAAGAGGATAATATCTACATGAATCTTAGTAGAACAGGCTCAGAAAAGCAAGTTTATTCAGTTGGTTGTTTGTCTTAATTATTCCATAAACAACAGCTCGTCGATGATACGGTCGCGGTCTTTATTGCTGCTTTTTAACTCTTGACTCAATTTAAGGTTAATTTCCATTTGATTCACTGACCAGCGTGTGACGGCACGTATCAGATCATCTTCGAGTCCAAGACACAGTCCACATTTATTTAATAAGTCTTTCTCACTTTTCTTGAGACTACCATCAATCACGGCAATAGCGCCAAGGTAGAAGAAAACTTTGATAGCAAGATCCAACTCCATCTTGATCTCTTTTACTTCAAAGAGATTACGCTCTTTTACTTTTTTCATCAAATCATGTACTTCATCGCGGCTTTCGAGCAGTTCGATTGCTTCTTGTAACGCCACAAACTCATGTTTCTCGATAATGCCGTCTACAATAACTATGTTCGCGATGGCGTTTACTATCCAGTCCCTGATTTCTTTAGAAGCATCCTCAAAGAGGTTCTTGCCTAGATCACGATCTAAATGAAGTTTATACATAAAGTTTTACCGGTTGAATTTTGCTAGGATAAAATTAAAACTCTACAAAATAATAAAAACTGTTCTATGACTCAATATTCAGTCATTTACGAAAACAGAAAGTAATAAAAAGCAGCAGTTATTGAATTATACCTGAAATTAAAAATTTATGACTTTCAGCATAAATTTTTATAAGCTCAATCCAAAGCAATATTTTCATGCAACAGTTCACGCTTAGCGTTGCTGTAACGTCCGACACCATGACCGTTACCATACAGTTTGTATTTATAAATTACCAGACCCTCAAGGCCAACAGGTCCACGGGCATGAATTTTACCTGTACTCACCCCGACTTCTGCTCCTAATCCATAACGAAATCCGTCTGCAAAACGTGTTGACGCATTCCAAAATACTCCTGCCGAGTCAACTGTGTTCATGAACCATTCCGCCAGTTCCGCGTTTTCAGTTACTATTGTATCAGTATGTTTTGAACCGTAATGATTTATGTGTTGAACTGCTGCTACCGCAGATTTTACAGATTTAACCGCAAGTATCAAATCAATGTATTCCGTTTTCCAGTCTTCTTCATCAGCCTTTTTCAATTTCAATTGAGGGAAATTACGCAGACGTTTTTCAGTTTCATCACAAACCCTCAATTCTACTCCAGCATCCTGCATTTTTCGTAAAATATCGGCGAGCAGTTTATCCGTAAAATTTTGATGGACGAGTAAAGTCTCGGATGCATTGCAGACAGCCGGATAATCCAGTTTTGAGTCAAGAGAAACTTCCAGGCTTTTTGCTTCATCTGCTGCCTCATCCAGAAAGACGTGACATATTCCGTCCGCATGACCCAACACCGGAACCTGGGCATTTTTTTGAATATACTGAACCAATTCGTTGCTGCCGCGTGGAATTATCAAATCAAGCTCCGCACTCATTTTCACCAGTTCTGCAACTTCATCCCTACTTTCTAATAGGCCGACAGAGTTTTCCGGAGCAGAATTACTAGCGCTCAGAGTTTTACGAATAAGTCCGGCCAAAACGCGATTTGAATTTTGTGCTTCTTTACCACCTTTTAGAATTACGGCATTTCCAGATTTTAAGGCTAAAGCGGAAATCTGAATTACTACATCCGGGCGTGATTCAAATATCACCAGTATAACACCAATCGGACACGAAACACGGAAGAGCTCAAGCCCTTCGTCAAGACGGGTCCCCTGGATTACTTTTCCTGAAGGATCAGGCAATGCGGCAACACTTTCACAATTTTTCGCCATCTGCTCAATCTTGTCTTCATTCAGTAAAACACGTTTGCAGGCGCTCTCAGAAAGTTCTCCACTTTCCAGCATCTTTTCTGCCTCTGCCATGTCTCTGGAATTCTCTGCTAAAATT